>JAGAUC010000004.1 GCA_017621015.1 Clostridia bacterium
GGACCGACCGGTTATGAGCCGGTAGCTCTAACCAACTGAGCTAATGGCCCGTATAAAAACGGCTTTATTATTATATAACGAACGGGCCGGAAAGTCAAGAGGTTTGACGAAATTTTGTTTGCCCGATGCAAAGCGGAATTTCTCACTTGGTCATTGCATATACATTAGCAAAGACATAAAAAGGGGGAGAATATGAAAATCGGAAAATGGGGAATTGTCCTTTTGGCGGTCATAGCTTTGGTTTTCGGCTTTAAGCTTTTGGAGGGGGGAAAAGGAGAGGACGAGGCAAAGTCGGCTCTGTATTATAAGGAGCGTACTGAGGCGCTTGAGAGCGAGCTTGCCGCCCTTAGGCGGGATCAATACGCCGTCCTTGCAACCTATCGGGAGCAGATGGAGGAGCTGGAGGCGGAGCTTGCCAAAAGCAAGGGGGAATATCTTTATGTGGTAGAGGACGGCGAGGTCACGCTTACGGGGTACAGCGGCAAGGAGAAAAATGTCACATTGCCGAGTGCAATCGACGGACTTCCCGTGACTGCGATCGGCAAGGAGGCCTTTAAAAATACAGCGGTTGAGAGCGTGATCCTTCCGAGTAGCATCCGAAAGATCGATTGGTTTGCCTTCTACGGCTGCCGCAATCTCGGAAGCATTGCCATTCCCAAAAGCGTGGAGAAGATCGAATACGGTTGCTTTGACGGCTGCTCCTCGCTTTCCGTCTACTGTGAAAAGGGAAACTTTGCCGAGCAATACGCCAAAAGCTATGGCCTTAGAGTTGTCAGCGAATAAAAGGCCTAGGCTTTCCCTGACCAAAAACAAAGGAGTACGGACATTTTTGTTCGTACTCCTTTTCATATTCCGAATCGCTCGGAAAAATATTAGATCTGCCGCGGAGAAAACAATTTAAATGCGGCTTCAGACATAACGTAAATATCCGTCTTGTTTTTGCGTTCGCCCCTGCTTGAAACAAATCCGTTCTCATCAAGCCCCGTAATCACTGCCGGCTTTCCCTTGATCAACACGATCACAATCTCGTCGGTGCTTTTGTGAGGCTTGATTAAAAGTTTTTTTTCGGATGTGGTGGCAACGGTTCCTATGGCATAAAAAAACTCCCAATATACACCGCCATCGTTTTCACAATGAATGTGAGTTGATTTGTTTGCCGCTTGGTTTGATTGATAGACCTTGTATTTTTGATTTGCCAGAGTGAATTGAACGGTCTTAACCATCTCGCCCTTGGCGACACATTCGCCATATTTTTTGTAGGTGCCATATACCGAGAGTCGCTCCTCGCTGGCACATTCCATAATGTCACCCACATCGCAGTTCAGAGCAAAGCATATTCTGGCTATCGTATCGGTGGTAACCGTTTCATTCTTGGATAATTTTGCTAAGACTCTTGAGCTGATTCCGGTAATTTCCATCAAATCGGTCTTGCTCATACTCTTGTCAACAAGCAGCTTCCATAGTTTGCTGTAATCCATATACATACATTCACCGCCTTTCCGATAACAGTATATCACAAAACGGTCATGGTGTCAATATAAATTTACGATAGTAAATGTTTTCTTGCTTATCGGCTTCTTTCTGCAGGCAAATATAACTGTGGCACCTGCTTTACGGCAGGTGCCACAAGTGGTCCTTTTGTGCTTATTGAATATCCGCGCCGAGATCTCTCAGCTTTCCGACGACATTGTAGTAGCCGCGGCGTATCACGTCAACGCCGGTGATCTCGGAAACCCCCTCGGCCGCCAAAGCAGCGATCATAACAGCGGCACCACCGCGAAGGTCAACTGCCTTGACACGCGCACCGGTCATCTGATGCTTGCCGATGTACGTGGCGGTCTTGCCGTTAACGATGATGTTCGCGCCCATCTTGCCAAGCTCCTCGGTATAGCGGAAGCGGCTTTCCCAGATACCCTCGGTGATAATACCTGTGCCCTCGGCAAAGCAAAGCGCCGCGCCAAACTGCGGGTGCATATCGGTCGGAAAGCCGGGATAGGGAAGGGTCTTTATATTCACGCTTTTCAAATTTCCGTCGGATATAACGGTGATGGCGTCGTCGTGCTCCTCGATCTGAACGCCCATTTCGATCAGCTTGGTCGAAACGGTCTCCATGTGCTTAGGGATGATGTTGGTCACGCGCACGCGGCCGCCCGTTGTGGCCGCCGCCACCATAAAGGTGCCGGCCTCGATCATATCGGGGATGATGGTGTAGGTACAGCCGTGAAGCTTTTTGACACCGCGCACCTTGATGACGCTGGTTCCCGCACCCGTGATATTGGCGCCGCAGGTGTTGAAGAAGTTGGCAAGGTCAACGATGTGGGGCTCACGCGCCGCGTTTTCGATGACGGTCATACCCTCGGCAAGAACCGAGGCAAGCATTACGTTTACGGTCGCGCCGACTGACGTAACGTCAAAATATACGCTGTTTCCAAAAAGACCGTGCTCGGCCACCGCGTTGATGTATCCGTTTTCCATCCAAACCTTAGCACCAAGTGCCTCGAAGCCCTTAATGTGCTGGTCGATGGGACGGACGCCGAAATCACAGCCGCCGGGGAAATTGACGTTTGCAACACCGAAACGGCCAAGCTCTGCACCCAAAAGGTATGTAGAGCCGCGCATTTTGCTGACAAGGTCAAAGGGCGCCTGGCCTTGACGGAAGCTTTCGGTGTCAACCTCGACCGTGGTCGGGGTAAGGTAATGGACTAAGGCACCCATCTCCTGCAAAATTTCAAGAGATTGGGTAACGTCGCTGACTGCGGGCAAATTTTCGATCACGCATTTGCTCTTGGTCAGAATGGTGGCAAACAGAATGGGCAGAGCCGCATTCTTCATGCCGCTGATATCCACGCTGCCGAAGAGGCGGTTACCGCCTTTTATGATGATCTTATCTGTATCTTGTAAGGTTGTAGAATTGTTTATCAAGTCACATACTCCTTTGCAGAGTCGTTTTTACTGGAGTAATATATATTATATCACATTTTGTCAAAAAAGAAAAGGTTTTTTTGGATATTTTTTGTGCTTTTTTTCATAAAAATTCAAAAAAGAGCAAAAATTTGCATAAAAAACAGCTTCTCTATTACAGTATATAAAAAAATCGGTCTTTTGACAGTCCGTCCGTGGGACGATTATCTGTTTTTGTAGTAAGAGACGGCGAGATTGACCACAAGACCGTAGCTTTTCTCGCCCTCCTCGGTACCGTTGGCCTTAAGATAGCTGTCATTGACCGCGCCCGAGATCTCGGAAATGGCCGTGTCACGGTATTTGTCAAAGAAGACCGAGTAGGCCACCAGTTCGCCCCACGCCCGCTCGTCCAGGGCGTCTATGACCCCATGGTACAGAACCTTGCCCTCTGAGGTATCCGCCTCGTAAAGCGCCGAGGCCACATACTCAAACAAATTCAAAAAGCCGCAATAGCGGATATAATCATTCTCCGAATGGACACACGCGAGAAAGGCCATAAAATTGGCCTCATTTTCTCTTGCAATGCCGCGAGAGTGAGCCAGCTCATGGGCGGCGGTAAAGGGAAGCGTGTACGCGGGAAAGTCCACATTAAGGTTTGCCTCACCGGTAAAGAAGGTGTAAAAGCCGGTAAAATGCGCGTAGGACATCGGCACACTGAGAAGCACCGGCTTGATGCGACTTCGATGCGCATGAATAAAGGGATACTGCCCCGCCAGCGTTTTATAAGAGGCGATAAGCTTTTGATTCATTTCCGCAAGTGAGTAGGGCATCACCGAGGCACCGCTCTCCGTATATCGAACGTCGGAAAGATAAGGCTCCATTTCCTCGATCAGCTTATGAGCGGTATCCACCAGCTCGTCGGCGGAGACCGCCTCGTCCGCCAGACAAAGGCGCTCGCTGAGCGTGGGGGTGTGATATCCCATGCCGCAGGCCCAGACAAATACCGAAAAAAACAGCGAGGCGACCGAGACCAGCGAAACGGTGTACGAAAGCACACAGCGCCAGTTTCTCGACTTATGCTTTACGGCGTAGCGGATCAGAAGCACTAAAAAAAGCGGAAGCATTAGAATCAGAAATTCCGCCAGAGAAAAGGGAAGCAGATTGGTAAGAAAAGCCAAAACGGCACGCAAGGCCGCACCGATACTCCGATTGCAGAGCTCGGCAAAGGCGGGGTGTTCGCGGCCGATCAGAAGAAGAACAAATGAAAGCAGTCCAAGCCCAAGCAGAACAAGGCTCCATACGGCAATCCTTTCGTCGGGCAATCGGATCTCTCTCGGTATTTTTTTTACAGGGCGTAATTTTGGGGTTTCTTTCATAGCTTTACCTTTTCCAGAAAATCATCGGTTCCGAAAACCGTTTGACACAGTTTTGCCATATCGGGCGGAAGCGGTGCGCCAAAGGTGAGCCGCTTCTGCGTCATCGGGTGAGGAAAGGAGAGGCGGTGGGCGTGAAGAGCCTGCCTGCCAATGCATTCAAAGGGATAGCCGTAAAGGGTATCTCCACAAATGGGATGCCCCATGTCGGCAAAATGGAGACGAAGCTGATGTGTTCGTCCGGTGATCGGTGCGGCGACCACAAGCGAAAACATATCGTTTGCCTCGATGTATTTGTAGCGCGTCAGTGCAAGCATCGCGCCCTCGTCCTCCTCTCGGCAGATCTCGCGAAGCATTTTGCTGTCCGGCTTTCGCCGCATAAAGCCGCGAACCTCTCCGTTTTCGGGCGGGATGCGACCGCAAAGCACAGCGAGGTAGCTTTTGTGGATCTGTCCTGCCTTCATAGCCTCAGACAGACGGAAGGCCGCCAGCTTGTTCTTGGCAACGAGTACAAGACCGCTTGTGTCCTTGTCCAGACTGTTGACCGGACGGAAAACAAAGGGACTGCCGATCACGCGGCAAAGATGTGCAAGGCCGTTGGCCAGCGTATCGTCTCTGTGGTCGTGTGAAGGGTGCGTTGGCATACCGAAGGGCTTGTTGACCAGGATGATGTCCTCATCCTGATAGATAATGTCAAAGTGAAGGTCGCTGGGGACGATCACATCCTTGTCAAAGGGCTGCTCGGCATCGGTGTAGTTGATGCACAGAGAATCGTTATATAGCACCTTGTTTCGGACGGTGGCGTGGACGCCGTTGAGCAGGATACCGTCGGGCTTTTGCTTAAGAAAGGTGATGATCCTTCCGGATAAAGTCAGATCGTTTCTGAGAATCTGTCCGACCGTTTTTCCGTCCTGCTTTTTGCTGATTATAATCTCTATTATTGCCACCCCCTTCTGTCCTATATTCTACCATAATTTTGGGTTAAAAGCAAGCCTCTGCGCCCTCTTTTTTCGGGAAAAGAAAGAGCAAATACGGCATAAAAGGACAGTAGCTCCGATATACTGTAGGGAAGAAGAATATTCTCACCCGAAAGGAGAAAAAGGTATGAAATTCAAAAGAATTCTTCTAGGCGCATTGGTGCTTGGCCTTGCGGTCTTGATTGCACCGATGACGTCTGCTATGGAGCGTTCGGACTGTGTGTCCGCAGGACTTCACGTTCTGGCGGCGCAGACCGAGATGGTAAAGGCGGGACTTGTAAACAACGATATTGTATTTGAGGCAGAGGATTTTGAGCGCAATCTCAACGTCTCGTCTCTTACTTCCGTTACTGTCACCTCGCTTCCATCGCGTGCCGACGGCGTGCTGTATCTGGGCAACGGTGAGGTCAGCGTGGGGCAGACCATCTCGCGTGAAAACCTTGGATATCTCAATTTTGTATTTGCCGGTGAGGAGATACGGGACAGCCGTTTTTGCTTCACGTCCAATCTTGGCGAGTATGAGATCTCCTGCAAGATGTGCTTGTTGGAAAAACCAAACAGCGCACCGATTGTATCTAGCGATACAAAAAGCTCGGTTTCTGTCGGAACATATCGGGATATTGCCGTATACGGTGAGCTGGAGGCGGTTGACGCGGAGGGAGACGATTTTGTGTTTGAGATCGTGAGCTATCCGGGGCACGGAACGCTCACACTTGAGGATGCGAGCGTCGGCAGCTATCGCTATTTGCCCGAGAGTGGATACAGCGGCACGGACAGCTTCCGCTTTGTTGCTGTGGACCGCTACGGAAATTATTCGGCGGCGGCCGAGGTTGCTCTCAGCGTAGGTGTTCAGAAAAATTATCTGATATATACGGATATGAAGGACAGCGCCTCGCACGCGCCGGCTATCGCCATGACTGAGCGCGGCATCATGAGTGCCTCGGTAATTGGTGACAATACCTATTTTTATCCCGACAAGACGGTAAGCCGGCTGGACTTTCTGGTGGCGGCTATGAAGTCGATTGGGTACGACGAGGTAGAGGATTGCTCGGTCACCGTCTTTGATGATGACAGTGAGATATCGGATGGACTTCGCGGATACGTTCGCTTGGCGCGGCAAAAGGGATATGTGAGCGGTAGGATCGACGGGGAGGGGCGTCTTGTATTTTCACCGGACGATACCATCACACGCGCTGAGGCGGCGGTCATTCTTTCGCGTATGCTTGGCAGATCTTCGTCGGGCGTGCGGCAGGTATTTGCCGATGCAAATGAGGTACCGGCCTGGGCAAGGGATTCGATCGATGTCCTCGCCTCCTACGGTATCATAGATACGAACAACGGGTACGTGGATGCCGACGGAGCGCTGACACGAGGACAAACGGCATATATGCTTTATAAGCTCAGTGAGGTCAAGGGGGAAAGCTAATTCCGCTCCCTCTCGCGCATCGTGATATCCACCAGAAACGCGCCGATCACGGCAATGGTAATGTCCAGCATAATGTATTCCAGCATGGCGCGGTAGAGCTGTGTTGCATAAAGACGAGTGGGATATCCCCCAAAAAAGAGCTGTAGTGTGATCAAAAAAAGCTCCGCGAGGATAACGGCGAAGCTGCTGCAAAGGAGGAGAAGCGCGTGACGGGACACCGACGCCTCGTTCCATTTATGTTTTTTCATTCGTATGTAACCTTCTTTTCGGAAAAATTCTGCTTTTATTCTATCATTTGCGCGCTTTTTCGTCCACAGGAAATATCGGTAAATCCGTCAAATAAAAGGGAAAAAGGTCGAAAAAACGGAAAGAAACGGCAAATTCGGCATAAATTTTAAAAATTTTTTCGTAAGATTTTTTGCTATAATGATTTTTGCGGTTCGCCGTCATTGAAAATCAAAGGAGTGTAAATCAACATGAAACAGCTCAATGAGAAAACAGAAGAAAAGGAAGGCATTTTGGGCATGACCGAGATCGGGCGTGCTTCCCGTGAAACATTGTCGGGTTCGGTCGAATATCGCCTGTATCGTAAGGATGTCGAGAGCGAAAGCTTTTGGATAAGCATACAGTGTGGGGAGTCGCTCGAGGAGGGATTCCTTGAGGGATGCCTCTCAGAGGTCGCGTTGCTCTTCGAGAAGACCGTAAGCGGTGAGATACCACCCTACATTCTTTCCGAGGTTTTGGAGGATTATAGCAGGGAAAGGCTTTTATATTCTTCAAAAAATTGAGGAAAGGTCTTTACAAACCAAGCTTTTTTTGCTATAATAGGGACATATTTTTGGAAAGGAGACGCCCTTCGGCGTATTTACCATATGAAGTGTCCCGCTTGTGGTTATTTGGATTGTAAGGTGGTCGACTCCCGTCCGACCCCCGACGGCAGCATTCGCCGCCGCCGTGAGTGTCTTTCCTGCAAAAAGCGCTTTACCACCTATGAGGTCGTGGAAACGTTGCAGGTCTTTGTGTTGAAAAAGGACGGCAGCAAGGAGCCGTTTGATCGCGCCAAGCTCCTAACGGGTGTTCTTAAGGCCTGTCAGAAGCGCCCGGTCAATGCCGAGGACGTGGTAGCGGATATTGAGCTTGAGCTTCAGAATTCGCTCAACCAGGACGTAACGACCAAGGAAATCGGAGAGATGGTGCTCACGCGCCTGAAGAATCTGGACGAGGTAGCCTACATCCGCTTTGCCTCGGTTTATCGCGAATTTCAAGATCTGGAGACCTTCTTAGCCGAGCTTAAAAAGCTTCGCGGCAAGAAGAAATAAGTGTTTTTCTCCCATTACCACAAATTACATACAAGCACCTGCCTGTCTTTCGTGAATAGGCAGGTGTTTTTTCCGTCAATACTTTTTTTGTAACACAAAACAGAGGTGGCGGAATGTATTATAATAAGGTGCAAATATGCGGAGTCAACACAGCGGAGCTCAAGACGCTCAGCGACGAGGAAAAGCAGGAACTGCTTGTCAAAAGCCGCGGGGGTGATGAGAATGCCAGACAAAAGCTGATCTACGGAAATCTCCGCTTGGTTCTGAGCGTGATCCAGAGATTTACCGGTCGGAACGAAAATCTGGATGACCTATTTCAGGTTGGTTGCATTGGTCTTGTCAAGGCGGTGGACAATTTTGATGTCGAAATGAACGTCAAATTTTCAACCTATGCCGTCCCCATGATCATCGGAGAGATCCGCCGATATCTCAGGGACAACAACGCCGTGCGTATCAGTCGCTCAGTGCGGGACACGGCGTACCGAGCGCTGAAGGCCAGGGAGGAGCTGATCCGCGAAAAGGAAAAGGAGCCCACGCTTGACGAGATCGCCAAAAAGCTTGGCGAGCCGCGCGAGAGTGTGCTTCGCGCGATGGAGGCCATCGTAGATCCCATCTCGCTCTACGAGCCGGTTTACAGCGACGGCGGTGATGCGCTCTATGTGATGGATCAGATCAGCGACAGCGACAGCAGCGACGAGAAGTGGCTGGAGAGCATAGCCTTAAAGGACGTGATGAAGACCTTAAATGACCGCGAGCGAAAGATCATACAGATGCGCTTTTACCACAACAAAACGCAGGTCGAGATCGCGGAGGAGATCGGCATTTCGCAGGCACAGGTCTCGCGCCTGGAGAAGGGTGCGCTTGACAGAATACGAAAACAGATATGACAAATACGCCGACGGGAGACCGTCGGCGTTTACTTATTTTGAAAATTGTGGTATAATTTTAAAAAAGCCCCAACCTTTTTTCTCGCATTTGTGTCTAAAGGACAAGCGCTTAAAAATGGGAGATCCCAAAATCCACGAAAGGAGAGTGCATATGTATCATCAGAACGAAACGGACGAAACCCTGGTCATGCTCACGCTCGCAGGCGAGCAGACAGCATACGAGGTCCTGGTGAAGCGGTATCAGAGTGCTGTCATTTCCTCGGCAATTTCGGTTACCAAAAGCCGCTTTATGGCAGAGGACGCCGCACAGGATGCCTTTGTCACGGCGTGGATGAAGCTCAACACGCTCGCAGAGCCGAAAAAGTACGGCGCGTGGGTGTGTCGCATCGCCAAAAACTGTGCCATCAATATGATCAGCCGATACCGTAGCTTTCTTCCACTTGACGTTGTGGACAATCTGAATCTTACCGACGGCGGTGCCGAAAATCCTGCGGAGCTGTATGCGCTGTCCGAGGAGCAGGATGAGGTAAACAAAAGCATGGAGCTGCTGCCCGAACGCGTGCGGCAGATTATCCATCTGCATTATTTTGAGGATCTTTCCATCGCGGAGATCGCCGACCGCATGCGCCTTTCCGAGGGCACGGTCAAGTGGCAGCTTCACGATGGAAGGAAGCGAATACGAAAGGAGCTTTGCGCGATGAACGAAAAGTACAGCGATACGCTTGTTGAGCGCGTTATGAAAAAGGTTGAGGAGCTGAAGCTGTGGCAGCTCAAAAACGATAAGAGCGGCTTTGAAAAGGTATATAAGGAGGTGCTCCGCGAGGTAGAGGAGCTTCCCGAATGCACGAAAAAGAAGCACGCGCTGGCTGACGTGCTGATGCGCGGCTGGTGGTGGCTTCCGGGGGCCAAGAACGATGCTCTCTTTGCCCGTATTGCCGACGCCGCTACCGACGGCAAAAACGAGGAGGTTATGACCTTTATCGTTACCCGTGAGGATTCCAAGGTCTACGGCGGAGCCAAGATCGATTTTATCCGCGACAAGCAGATCCCGCGCCTGGAAAAGATGGGCTTTGTAAAGACCCTCGGCCGCGGATGGTTTTGGCTTGGCTATCATCTGCTTCAAGAGGGAAAAGCCGAGGAAGGGAACGCGGCCTTTCACAAGGTGGAAGAGATCCTTGCGAAGGAGGATGCCTACCGCCTTCTTGTGCCTTATGTGAGAAAAATGCAAGACGAACTGTCCGCCCGTTATAAGGGAACAGTGAAGGAACACTATCGCATTGGCGGAACTGCGGAGGAATACCGATGGATCGACGGAAGGCTTCGCTATTGGTCAAACAAGGGATTTGGTGAAGGATGGCTTGGTTCGATCAATTTCCGCAGTGCAGATATTTTCCAAAACGCTTCAAGCTGTGACGGATACTTCTTTGCCGATGTGTCGCTTGGAGAAAGCTTTGTCGGATCGGACGGCAGCACGCTTACCTATGTGGCCGATAACGTGGCGGTGGATACGCCGGCCGGAAGATTTGAGGACTGTGCCGTTTGGGAGATCCGACGCTGGACGGAAGACGAAAAAATTGTATGTCGAACCTATTATAAGGATGGCGTGGGCATTGTCCGCCAGGATCACACGAATGACGGAGTAACCGATATCCATACGCTCTGCCAATATGAGATCAAGGGTGGAAACGGACTTCTTCCCATGTTTATGGGCAACTCCTGGGAGTATGCTTCGGATTATTCTCCCGACGTGATATCGCAGGAGCTTACGTTCACGGTTTCCGTTGCCGACGGGGAGCAGATCATCCTTTGCTCATGGGAAAATACCGAGCGGCGCGGCTATGACCAAAGCTCCTGGGCGGATACGGTACAGGAGATCGCCAACGAATACTGTCACTCGAAAGCCAACGGTAACGAGGAGATATGTGACGTATATCCTGCCATCGAGCGTGCCGAGCGGTTGGCGAAAACGCCGATGGAAAGGGCGCACACAAAGGCGGCGGCCTCGGTGGCAAGAAGGATCCTGGAAACCGATGCGACCTTCAATCCCGACCATACCGCCACGGGACATTGGAACTTCTTTTGCAGAAATTACATTCGCAAGAAAAAAGACTCGTTGTGTCTCACGGGGTACAATCATCGATGGTCTTTTGAGTGGAAGAGCACCGGAAGCATTGGCTCTGCAGGAAACCCAATTTTGTATAACGACGTTCTGGATATTTTGCAGGATGCCGCAAATTGCATTTGGTCGGACGAGTGGCGTGTAGGTGCGTCTCCGCTTGTAGAATATTCGATGTATGACAGTACGGTCAAAACGCAGATCGTCTGCGAGGACGGCGGAACGGTTACCACCAAAGCAGGTACTTTTGAGAATTGTCTTAAGCTTTGTTTGGATATTGGCGGAATGACAGACGGCGTTTCCTATCGCGGAGGCAAGAAGGTCTACTATTTTGCCGAGGGTATCGGCATCGTCCGTACCGAAAACGAATATTGCGGCGGTGCGAAAATCGGTGTTTACGAGCTGACGTCCTATGAGGGCACGGGCGAAGGTTTTATGCCTGCCGCAGACGGCCTTGTGCGCCGCTACGATGCCATTGGGCTTACCGACGGTTATGTGGGGGCGGTAGAATACACCTACGTGGCCGACGAGGACGGAGATATCGTAGTATTTGCCGATCGCACAGGTATTCGCGTTCTTCCACCACCCATAACCCAATACAGCTCGATTCACGGTGAAACCGTGGAGGAGCGCTTGTGGGAGGAGGGCAAATGGAAGGAATCCCATGCAAGAAACGGGGCAAACAACTTCCAGCTGATCCTGCATCTTCTCGCGCGTCCGAGCCGCAATCGCCAAAACGCCAAGCGGTCGATCGAGATCAACGGCTTTGATCTGGATCTGATCGGGATCCTCAGCGAAAACGGAGAGATTCCCCCTGCTTTTTATGGCCTTTATGCCTGGAGAGCCGCAATCAAGGCGGCGGGATTGTTTGGTGACAAGCAAAACGAGGAGGGATATGCTTGCCTTGAGACGGCGGTAAGTACCTGCGAGAAAATAGCCGCGTTTCAAAAGGGCGACCTTCTGGATACGGGTAAGAAGGAGCTTTTTGGCGGTGTTACGTATGAATACGGCAAGGGCGTGATCCGACTTTCCGACGGCTCCCGAGAGCCGATCGATTATGAATGGGAAATGGATTATAACGCAAGTAAGCTTTTGTATTCATTGACCGCCCCCCGCGGCTGGGAATGGTTCAATTCCGTGCGGAATGAGGATCGATTCAAGCAATACGTGGAACGCGTACGAAAAATGACCGATAAGAAATAACTCAAAACCGCCGAGGGCGGCCATTCGGCCGCCCTCGGCTTTTGCGTCGACACAGGGGACTTGACTTTCGTGTAAAAGTATAGTATAATAATTAGAGTTATCAGAAAGGATGGCTTTTTATGGAATTCGTTTGCTTTGGAGAAATTATGGGACGGCTGAACCCGGCGGGCTACGGCCGCCTTGTGCAGTCAAGCGAGCTTGAGATCAGCTACGGCGGGGGCGAGGCTAACGTTGCCGTTTCGCTTGCCAATTTCGGAAAAAAGGCTGTATATGTCACCAAGGTTCCCGATAATGAGCTGTCCGGGTCGGCGCTGAACGCCCTTAAGGTACATAACGTGGATGTTTCACGTGTGGTATACGGCGGTGATCGCTTGGGACTGTATTTCATCGAAAAAGGCGCCTCACAGCGTCCCTCCAAGGTGATCTATGACCGCAAATATTCCTCGATCTCCATGGCGGAGAAGGAGGACTTTGACTGGCGAAAGATCTTTGCCAATGCTGAGTGGTTTCATTTTACAGGTATTACACCGGCGCTGAGCGACACCTGCGCGGAGATCTGCCTTGAGGCCTGCCGCGTAGCCAAGGAGCTTGGCATCACCGTAAGCTGCGACCTCAATTTCCGCAAAAATCTCTGGGACAGCAAAAAGGCAGGACAGGTCATGTCTATGCTGATGCCGTACGTGGATGTGGCGATTGCCAACGAGGAGGATTGCGAGAAGGTGTTTGGTATTCAGGCTGAGGATACCGATGTAGAGGGCGGCGCGCTTTCGATGGAAGGATATAAGGCGGTTGCCAAAACGCTTTCCGAGCGCTTTGCCATTCCCACGGTCGCTATCACTCTAAGAGAAAGCCTTTCGGCCAACGACAACCTTTGGGCGGCCATGCTTTACAATCACGGAGAATACTTCTTCTCCAAAAAATACACGCTTCACATCGTGGATCGCGTCGGCGGTGGCGATAGCTTTGGCGGCGGTTTGATTTACGCTCTTTCTGAGGGAAAGGGCAACCAGTATGCCATTGATTTTGCGGTGGCATCCTCGGCGCTCAAGCACACGGTGGAGTACGATTTCAACGAGGTTTCGATTGCCGAGATCGAGGCGCTGATGGGCGGCGACGGCTCGGGCAGAGTACAAAGATAACAGAGAGCGGCGCGCTTGCGATTTTGGGAGCAAGATGCGCCGTCTGTCTCATAAGATACATTTTGTGGAGAAGATATGATTTTAATTGTAGCGGAAAAGCCGAGTCTCGGTCGCAACATTGCCGGAAGCATTGGCAATATGACCGCAAGGAGCGGCTATATGGAGGGAAACGGATATATCGTAACGTGGGCGTTTGGTCACCTTTTTTCGCTTGCCGATATTGAGGAATACAGCCCCTCGCCGCGCGAGGATCGGCGTTGGACCATGGACAACCTGCCGTGCTTCCCGAAGGAGTTCCGCTTTGAGCTGCGAAAGGGAAGTGACAAAAAGGTGGACAGCGGCGTGGTCAAGCAGTTTGAACTCATCCGCACGCTTTGCAACCGCGACGACGTGGACACCATTGTCAACGCAGGAGACGCCGACCGTGAGGGGGAGATCATTGTTCGCCTTTGTGTCAAGCACGCGCTGAAGGAGCAAAAGGCCTTCAAGCGGCTTTGGTTGCCCGACCAGACCCCAGAGACCATTCGCAAGGCACTTTCCGAAATGAAGGACGAGAGCGAGTATGAGAGCCTTGCCAACGAAGGCTTGGCGCGCACGTATATCGACTGGCTTTACGGTGTCAACCTGACACGTTATGCCACGCTCAAAACCGGCACGCTTTTGCGTGTGGGACGTGTCATCATTCCCATTGTGAAGGCCATTTATGATCGCGATATGGCCATCCGCTATTTTGTGCCCGGGAAATATTACGCCATCATCAGCCGCGCCGAAACCGGCGGCGAGGTGGTGGAGCTGGTCAGCAAGACGCGCTTTGACAGCGATAAATACGAGCAGGCGCTTGCCTTCTGTAACCGATATAACGGCGAGCAGGCCGTTGTAACGTCCATCAAAAAGAAAAAGGACAAGCTGGCACCCGGCAAGCTGTATTCGCTGTCCAAGCTTCAGAACGTGCTGGGTAAGAAGTATAAGATGTCGATGGCGGAAAGCCTTGAGATCGTGCAAAAGCTTTACGAGGCAGGGTATCTGACCTATCCGCGTACCAACTCCGAGTATCTGGCAACGGCGGAAAAGGACAAGATGAAGATCATCATTGCCAACTGCAAAAAGCTGGGCTATCCGGTGGAGTTCAAGGATAAAAAGACCATTTTTGATGACTCCAAGATCGAGTCGCACTCGGCGCTGACGCCGACCTACAAGATCCCCGACAAGAGCCGCCTGAGCGAGCGTGAGATGCAAGTGTATTCCACGGTGTTCCGCCGCTTTATCGCGGTGTTCTGCGCCGAGGAATGCGTGGTGGAGAGATCCGAGATCACCATTTCGGTGGGCGAGCTTGAGGAGTTCCTTTTGAAGGGAACGGTGATCGTGGAGCCGGGCTGGACAAGGTTTGACGACAACGCGCAAAAGGACAAGCTCCTGCCAAAGCTAAACAAGGGCGACATTGTTAATACCGACTTTAAGCCGGTGGAAAAGGAGACCACACCGCCCAAGCATTACACCATCGAAACGCTCAACAATTATCTGAAAAACCCCTTCCGCGAGGAAAAAAAGAAGGCCGAAGAAAAGGGAGCGGACGAGAACACCGAGGTGGATGACACCGAGGACTACAAGGCCATTTTCGAGGGTCTTGAGCTTGGCACCGAGGCTACGCGTACCGGCATCATTGACAACGCCCGAAAGAGCGAGTACATTGAACTGAAAAAGGACGTGTATACCATTCTTCCGCGCGGCGAATTTCTCATTGAATCACTCTCGCGCCTGAAGATCAATATGGACAAGTATAAGACCTCGGAGCTGGGTCAGGCACTCAAAAAGGTTTACCGCGGAGCCATCACGGTTGAGGACAGCGTGCAGCTGGCACAGGCCGAGATTCAAACGGTTTTTGATAAAAAGAATGTATCTATTGAGACAGACGATGATACGGGATGCTTCGGAGACCTTATCGGAAAATGTCCGCTTTGCGGCAAGGACGTCGTGCGCGGCCGCTTTTCCTATGGCTGCCGTGGCTATAAGGAGGGGTGCGACTTCAAGGTCAATCTCTACATTTGCGAGCGCGCAATTTCGGTTGCCAATATGAGATCGCTTTTGGAAAAGGGAAGCACCGATAAGATCGTGGGCTTTCGCTCCAAGCGAACGGGAAAGACCTTTGACGCAAGCCTGAGGCTGGAGGACGGCAAGGCGAATTTTGTATTTGAGGATTCGCCCAACCGCGGACAAGGTCGCGGCGGCGCGCCTTTCGGCTACATGGAAGCACCGCCCGAAATGGCACCGCTTCCCGAAGACCCGCCACCCGCTGTCGCGCACAAGCCGGTACCGCTCGCGTGACCGCGCCGCCGCCAAAAAGTCCATTTTTTCTTTCATAATAATCACCTCCGTGGTTCTATCCTAACAGACCACGGCGGTTTATACAATATTTTTTCCAAAGGGAAGAAAACAACACCCCACAAATAAAGCCAAAAGCATACCGCGAAAGGAAGCATAAACTTTATGAGAACAAGCATCTCAAGATCTCTTGTGGCACTGGCCCTTGCATTTTCCTTGTTGCCACTGTCCGCTTGTACCAAAGAACCTATCACGCCGCCCGAACAGGAGAAGGAAGAGGAAATCACACTGGCAGCATCTAATGCGAGAGATTATATAGGTGTAAATTTTTCCTTCGGAGAACTTTCAAAAATGAGTAGTGAAAGTTCAGAAAAGGAAAGAATTTCTTGTATTGCTTATATAGAGGTTTTTCCTATCGGCGAATATCGATTCAAATCTACAAAAGTTGTTCTTACCATGGAGCAGTCTTTTTTAGGAGATTACACATTGATGAGGGGGTTGGAGTGGCTCCCGGAAGAAAAGAGGGTGACATTAACTCTTGACAAAAATGGTTACGGAAGTGCTTGTTTATATTTGCACCGTGAATACTCAAAAAACGAGGAAGATGTATTTGACCCTTTTATGTTTCCAAAACGACTTCGCCATCCATCTGAAGCGGGCACGTGGTCGGTCAAGATCAGCGCAGCTTCTGGAACGGTTATAGAAAACAAGTGAAAACGACATTTATCTTTCGCAAGTACATTTCTTTCCTTTTTGTCCTTCTCGGCATTTTTCTCCTCACCCCTCCAGCAAACGCCCACGCCGGTAAGACCGACGCAAGCGGCGGACATTACGATCAAGACAGCGGTACGTACCACTACCACCATGGCTACCCGGCACATCAGCACATAGGTGGGCAATGCCCCTATGATTTTGATGATAAAACAGGGCAATCCTCCGGCTCGCCAAGCACAGCCACCAAGGAGACCACCACTTTCACGCCAACGCCAATCGCTCCGCCAAGTTCGGTCGAAACCCTCCCGGACGACGAAGCCTTTTTAGACAGCGAAACCTCTCAGATCAGCGAGAGTGCTTTAGCTACGCGCCCCTCGAGCCCTGGCGGTTATTCCGGAAATAGCGGCTCCGGCGGCGGATATTCGGGAAGTCATTTCTCACCAAGCCGCACCGGCTCCGACGATTTTTCCGAGGCTTTCACGTGGTTGTTTATCCTTGCCATTGTCATCGGAGTGATCGCCATGATCGCATCCTCCGTCAAGAACCAAGCGGAAGCTGAGGAGCGCCGCGCACGAGAGCAGGCACAAATTGCACAAGCAGAAAAAGCCCGAATGGAGAAGCAAAAAGCCCTTCGAGAGGAACAAGAAAGACGCCAAAGGGAAGCCGCCGCCCGTGCAGAGCGAGAGCAAGAGGAGAAGATCCGCGAGTTGCATAACGCGTACGACGGCAAACACATTCTCCATTTTGTAGACATCCCCAAGGGCTCGGAAATGAACCTTGACGGTCTGCCGCGTGAGATCGGTGCCGCTTCAGAATGGGGTGACAAGTACACCTTCTATGTCACCAAGGACGGAACAAGCTTTCACACAAAAAGCTGCTATTATGCCCGTTACGGGCGTGCAACTCACGCCCTCCGCGTCGGTACAGACCGCCACCCCTGCAAGCTATGCGGGGCAACGCTCCCGCCGCTTGAATGGGCAATCGAATACCGAAGGATTCAAAGCCTCGCCGCTGCATATGACCTTAACGTGGATTTCACACCGCCGCCGACCTGGTACCCGCCCTTCGTTATACGCGCCGACCGTACGGTTCTCTCAAAAGGCTTTATTACAAGCCTCGATCCCGCCCGCGTAAAACGCGCGACTGAGGAGATTTTCACAATAACCGAGCACTCAGACGGTAGAAGTGCCGACGTGTCGCCCAAGGACAAGATGGATAGCTACACAACAACACTCACCCGGTGCGCGTGCCCGGACAATTCGATCCGCCACGCCACCTGCAAGCACATGATCGCTCTTGCTATTCACCGAGGCTTACTTGAGATCAAGCAAAGCAAGCTCTAAAACCAATCCGTAGAAAGGACCCCACATGACCGAATTCTACATCTCTTCAAATAAATATAGCCTGGTCGAGCGCAAGACCAAGCACAACGGCACGGTGTATGACGTCATGTTCCGCGTGGTCACACTTGACGGCATCGAGCGCCAGAAGAGGCTTTCGGGCTTCAAGAACAAAACGCTTGCCAAGCAAGCCTACCTCGACTTTGTCACCGAAAAATGCGAGCTCGTCAAAAATAACCCTCTCAAAAAACATAAGCCCGATAAACAGGTTCCCACCGTCGGTGAGCTCCACCGCTCCTACACGCCGCTCTCGGCGGCCAGTGCAAGGAGGCTTCCTTGTATAGCAAGCAGAGCACCTACGATCTTTTTGTAAAACCAAAATTCGAGGATCGTAAGATCACCGATCTCAACAAGCAGGAGTTGCTCCTTTGGCAAGACGCCCTCTGGAGCACAAGAAACCCGAAGACCAAAAAGCCGTATTCCTATAACTACCTTTCAAAAATTCGCGCCTCCTTTTCCACCTTTCTATCCTGGGTGGAGGAGCGCTACGAGTACAGAAACGCTACGAGTACAGAAACGAATTCAAGGGCGTGAAGGCGCCAAAGCGACGCACCGCACCCACCAAGATGCAGATCCGGACAAGGGAAGAGTTCGAGCGGTTTATAGAAAAGGTAGACGATCCCGCCTACCACGCCTTTTTTACACTTTTGTTCTTCACCGGCCGCCGCAAGGGCGAGATCCTCGCATTAAAGCCGGAGAAGGTGAACCTTAAAAAGAAAACGATCACCTTCGACGCCTTGATCACGCGTCACACCATCGACAGCGCCGCCTACCGCGAGACAACAACCAAGGCAGAGAAGGTGCAGACCGTCCCGATTTGCGACGTTGTCACGCGCGAATTGACGGCCTATAAAGGACAAGCTCCTTATTATTTCGGCGGTGAGCGACCGCTCGCTCACACCACCCTCACCCGATACTTACAGAAGAAGTGCGAGGAAGCAGGGGTGAAGATCATCCGCATCCACGACCTGCGCCACTCCTTTGTTTCCATGCCGATTCACCTGGGCACCAATTATATGGTTGTCGTCGATCTCATCGGCGACACCGTCGAGCAGGTCCTCAAAACCTACGCCCATCTTTACGAATCCGACAAGCTTGATATTATCTCGGAAATTAAATAACCCCCCTTTTGTTTGCAACTCGCTTTCTGTTGCACAAAACAAAAAAGTAACATTTTTTAGTAACAAAATGACCTAAAATAGCCCAAAATAGCCCAAAATGAGCAAAAAGAAAACCCTTGAAACCTAACAATTTCAAGGGCTTTCAAAATATGGAGCGGATAACGGGAATCGAACCTGGCAAAAGTGGTCAAAAAAGTGTTTAAAATAAAGGGGTTTATGAAAATTGTGTGGAATTTCGTGTGGAAAATGTTATTGTTGGGAGCCGGTTTGGCGTGAGGTGGTTGCGAAGAGATTAAAAATGGGGTGCCCCAAAAAAGGGGGCTTTTTTTATTTTTCAAATCTTTATGGTCACATCATCTCGGCGAAGTAGTCATTCAGGCGGTCGGTGAAACCGGTTTTTTTACCCTTCATAATGTGGCCGTAGACTTGGTTGATCATATTCTCGGAGTTATGTCCGACGTAGTCGGCGATATACATCTTCGGGACGTTCAGAAGGAGCATAACCGAGACGGTGTAGTGTCTGAGGCTATGAAAGCGGTAACGCTTGATTCCGCATTGCTTGAGGAGGGCTACATATCTATTGTAGACAGTGTTCGGGGAAAGGCTTGTGACAAACTCCTCGTCTGAATGCTCCTTTCGGATACGTGCGAGCGCCTTCTCGACGACCGGGATCATGGGGATTGTTCGCGTGCTTGCCATAGTCTTGGTCGTCTTCATTACAAGCTTGTCGTTCTCATCGTAGACAAGGGCGCCCTTTATGGTGATGGTGTTCTTATTAAAGTCTACATCGGACCAGCGCAGTGCGCAGATCTCGCTTCTTCGCATACCGCAGCAGGCGGCAAGGTAAAGCGGAGCCTCAATGGGAAGGCCCTTAGATTTGTCGAGAAGCGTCTTGACCTCCTCATCGGTGGGAATCTCGATCTCGGTCTTTTCCTTTTGCGGAAGGGTGGTTTTCAGCGGCATATCGGGGCGGTAGATGGAGAGCACTGCCGAGATCAGGCCGTGGATATTACGTACGGTCTTGGCGCTATGATCGGCCGCTTCGATGTTGATGGCCACCTGAATGTCCTGTTGTCTGAGTTTATTTACGGGGATGTGCATAAGCGAGGGGAGGCACTTCTTCCGCATTCTCTTGTACTCACGGATGGTGGAAGGGGAGAGAACTGCCGATTTGGATTCGATGTATTTATCGAGCGCCTCGCCGAAGGTCATCTTTGATGGATTGGTTTTTATGTCGGTGCCTTCGTCGCGGTCGCGCAAACGGTCGATTGCCCAATGCACGACGGTGTTGTAATCCTTATCCGTGAAGCTGTCGTTCAGTTTCTTTCCCGTGGCGGGATCTTTACCTATATAGATCTGCACGCGATATGAGCCGCTTGGGAGCTGACTGATGGCAGGGATCTTATCTTTCTTTTTGGTGCGGGGCATATCTTTTCCTTTCTTTGGAGTACGAGATTATTATGTGTTTCTTCCTTTGCAGAATGTCACGATTCCGGCTATAATGAGCAGAATGTTTGCCAGTATTGCATCGTTGCGTGTTAAATTGTCAATTAGAAAGACAATATTAAGAAGGATCAAAAGCAATCCCGTGAACATAAATGTGAATTTTTGAGTTTCAATTTTCTTTAAGATGCGACTTACCGTTTCTTTAAGAACAAAGTATGCAATAGTCACACCGGCACACATAGCAAACATATCAGGAGTGTTTTCGCCCATTCGCATTGTCCACTCTACGAGGATATTCAAAATTGGAATGTAGGATATCAGTAAAAAAATAAGGGATACAATTAAAACAATTATTACGTCAACAATATAAAATTCTAACAATCCCAAAACAGACAAAGGAAGGGAGACAAGCACGCTTTTTGCTATATTTGTTTTTTTGATGTTCTGTCTTAAGGGGGAGAGAGGGATTGTCTCGCTCAAAGCTTTTAATTCGTCCTCTGTTTTCCTAAGTGAGCTTTCAATCTCAGATGTTTTTCTATATGAATCATTTACATCGTCAATAAAAAGAGCATATAATTTTCGAAGTTTAGAATGATCACTATCTTCATATAAGGCAAAATCAATCATCACATAAAATTGTTGTATAGCAATTGCTAACTTTTTAGATATTTGATTGCTTTTGTTTTTTTGAGTAAAACTTTCGACCAATGTTTTGAACTTGTCGATGATATAGTTGATTGAAAGTCCATTATTTTCAATGATGGTAAATTCGTCTTTGCCGACTTCGTGGTGTATGGCAACAAGAATATTATAAAATTTTAATAGTTGTTTTGCGGTTAAATTGAATACATCTATATCTGAAAGTGCGTTGTTAAGTTGAAATAGTTTGTTAGATAAAGTGTAATCATTTCCGTCATATGCGCACGCTATATCACCAAAATGAAAATCAACAGCTGTTATCTCATAAGTAAAATACTCAAAATTACAGAAATACGGATACCGTTTTTCAAGTTGTTTGTTGAACTTGCTATAAAGGCAATCAATTTTTTTGTGAATCAGACTAAGCTGTTTTTCTAAGCGTTTCTTTTGTTTTGAGAGTTTAGATATTTCGGTCAGGGATGATCTTTGACTCATTTTTTGTCCACCTTTTTTTTTATGTTTGATTTTGGCAGTATCGTTCCCGGCGAGGCGGAGAAGGATATTGCATAGACCTTCGCAATCTGATAGGATAGAATTGCGGAGGTGATATAGTAATGAAAGACAAAAATCAGAATTCGGCGGAAGCGGTGCAATCGCGTGAGAGGTACAAGCTTGTGCGCGACAACGCGTGGCGAATGCTTCTGAAGCATCGAGTGCGCACGCTTCCTGTGGACGTGTTCGATGTCTGTCGGCGCGAGGGAATCCGTGTGATGAGTTATCGCGCGGCGGCGGAGCGCGGGCTCCTTGAGGTGCTCGGTGGTGTGACCGACGGGAAGGACGGCTTTGCCCTAGTCGTTCGCGGCAAGAAGCTGATCTTCTACGATGACACGCTCTCGATCGGGCGGCAGCGGTTTACCGTGGCACACGAGCTGGGGCATTTTGCAATGGGCGACGTGGGCGCGGAGCCGACGGCGCGGAACGTAGAGCCGAGTGATAAGGACTCAGATACCGAGAGGCTCGCCAATATGTTTGCGGCGCGGCTTCTTTCACCGGCTTGTGTTCTTTGGGGGCTTGGCGTGCGCTCTGCTGAGGAGATCGCGGAAATCTGCGGTCTCTCGCGTGCGGCGTCGGAGTGGCGCTTTCGGCGTCTCTTGGAGCTCTACGAGCGCGAGCGAGGGTGGCTTGCTCAGCGTGGGCGGAGCTGTTTCCTTTCCTCGACGCTTGAAGCCAAGGTCTATTCGCGGTTTGAGCGGTTTATCAAGACTCAGAATCGCCGATCTGATTGAGGATCGCTTCGATGGCGTCAAGCTGCTCCTTAGTATATCTTCTGACGATGGCCTTGCCGTCGCGGTGGACGATGACAACGTCCTCCTCAAAGCTCTCTCCTTCGGGGGAGGGCTTTTCTTTTTCGGCAAATAATTGAAGATCGATTTCCCACCCCATCAAATAGGAGGGGGTTACATCTAAAAGCCGAGACAAGGTTTCCACTTTGTCTGTTGGTATATTGGTGACAATGTCATTTTCATATTTATATATCGCTTGTTTTGTTGTGCCAAGCGCATTGGCAAGCGTCTCTTGTGACAACCCCTTCTTAAGTCGAGCCGCTTTAATTCTTGATCCTATGGTCATATAGATCACCTCCTTGTGTTGATATATTATCACATAACTTGAAAGTTGTCAAGTTTTTCGGAAAAAAATTCAAAAATGACTTGACAAGTTACAAAAATTGTGGTATCATATGGTAAACTTATAAGTTACTTTGTGCGATAGGAGGTGAAAATATGTTGAACAAAAACGCATTAAGGGCAGAGATGGTTAGACATGGACTTACTCAAAAGCAAGTTGCAAAAGCTATTGGTGTCAGTGAAAAAACCTTTTTTTTAAGGATGAAATCCGGGGTTTTTGGCACAGATGAGGTGGCAAAGCTGATTGAACTTTTGGAGATAAAAGATCCGATGTCTATTTTTTTTGCCAACGAAGTAACTTGAAAAGTTACCACGCCTCGGATTGTGATAAAAAAAGACCGCCGCGCTCGGCGAAGCGCAACGGTCAAGAGAGTGCAGATATGATATCAACTGCACTCCTATTCTATCACAAAATTTAAGAAAAATCAATAGGAGGAGATCAATTTAATGAAAGAAAATAATACGTTCGGTGCCAGGCTAAAAGAACTTCGTTCCAAGGCCAAAATTTCACAACAAGAATTGTCAAAAATATTAGGCATTTCAAAAAGCAGCATAAATATGTATGAGCGTGATGAGCGAGAGCCCGGCATCGAAACCATAAAAGCATTTGCCGATTACTTTAATGTGTCAACGGATTACCTTTTGGGACAAAATGCCCCCCAAAAAAGTATCAAAGAAGTAAAAAAATACGGATTAACGGACGAGCAAGTGGAGGCGGAGATCGCTCGGCTAAATGCCTCCGAGGCGGTGGCTTTGGCAAGGCACGAGCAAAGGCTTAAATTTCGCCGCAGGCAATATCTGTATCAGCTCAGAGACTATGAGAAGAAGGGAAAGGCTCTTCTTGCGGCAGGTATGACAAGAGAGGTGCTTGATGCGCTCTATAGGGGCGAAACCGAGTCTGAATTGAATTAGGAGGGCTACTATGTCAATCGAACAAATGAGAGCCGAGGTGGCGAAGCTCTATCCCGGTTATGCGTGGAAGATGCGTGTTCAGGCTATGTCGGACGCGCAGATCCTGGCAATCTACAACAAACAGATAAGGAGGTAGCGTATGGCAAGGCTATCGGCAGATATGCGGCGGCGGGAAGCCAAGCGCATCGGGGACAACATCGCGTGGCACATGGTCACGGGTGGCATCACCAAGAAGCGTGTGGCGGAGTATCTTGGCTATTCGCTTCCGACCGTTTATCTTAAATGTAAGGACGCGAGGCTTTGGACGCTCGATGAGCTGTTCAGCCTCTGCAATCTATTCAACTGTGAGCTCACTAAGCTCGTGGGAAAGGAAAGTGTATGAAAAGAAAATTACTTAAAATCTTAGAAGCGATCGCGCTTCCGTTTATCAGTGTGGCGGTGATGATCGACGAGAGCAAGCGGCTGAATGAAGACGGCTCGTGGGACAAATACCACGCGCGGAGGAACAAAAGGCTTATGAAAAAAGCAGAAAGGAAGGCAAATAAATGAAAAATATCAGAATCAAGACCCTGCGTCTTGAAAATTTCAAATGTCACAAGAGTCTGGTGCTTGACTTTAATGGCGGCGACGCTTCGATCTACGGTGACAACGCGACGGGCAAGACCAGCATTTACGATGCTCTCACCTGGCTTCTTTTTGGCAAGGACAGCAAGGGAAACGGCGAAAAGAACATTGAGATCAAGCCCCTGGGGGCAGACGGTGAGGTCCTTGACCATTTGGCCGAGACAGCGGTGGAGGCCGTGCTTCTCGTTGATGGGGAGGAGATCACCCTGCGCCGCACCCAAAAAGAGGTATGGTCGACCAAGCGCGGAAGCACCGAGGCGGTCTTTGACGGGAACACGAGCGAATTCTACATCGACGGCGTGCCGTGTAAGAAATACGTTTTTACCGAAAAGATCGACGAGCTTGTCAATGAGGATACTTTCCGTCTTCTGACAAGTGTATCGCATTTTGCGGACGGTATCTCCTGGCAGGATCGGCGTGCGGTGCTTTTTCAGGTGGCGGCGGTTGCCGATGACGAGACGATCCTTGCGAGTGACGAGCGTTTTCGGCCGCTTATCGACGGCAAGGGCAGACTTTCCATTGACGATTATAAAAAGAAGCTTGTCGCGGAAAAGCGCGGCTTTGTGGGGGCAAAGACCGAGATCCCCGCGCGCATCAACGAATGTCAGAAGACCATTGAGGACGTGCAGGCGCTTGATTTCGACGCGGCCCGTGCCTCGCTGGAGATGCTGAATGCTAAGAGCGAGAGGCTGAGAGCCGATCTGCTTGCCATTGAACACGATACGGCCAGCGAAAAGAAGCGTATGGAGATCGATGCCGCGGGGCTGGATCTTGAGCGGCTTGAAGGAGAAAACAGGCTTTTCCGCTCTCAGCAGACGGCGAATGCGCCCGATATGGAAGGAATGAAGCGCAGGCTCTCCTATCTGCAGGCACAGCACAGCTCCAAGAGCCTTCAGATGAAGGCGGCGGCCGGTGCTATAGAAACCTGCGACAAGGAGATCGCCGCCTCCCGTGAGCGTTGGATCTCGACCAACGCCGAGATCTTTTCCTCGGGTACCTGTCTCTCTTGCGGACAACCTCTTCCTGCGGCGCAGCTTGCGGTTGCGCGGGACAATTTTGAAGCGCAAAAGGCAAGACGTCTCCGCGAGATCGAGCAAACGGCGAATGCCCACAAGGAGTCAAGAGCCGGGCAGGAGGCTCGTCTTGGGGAGCTCACCGAGGAAAGCGCCGCACTTGAGAGCGAGATCACCAAGATCGCCGGGGAGCTCACGGCGGCCGAGAAATGTGCGGTGGAGCCCGTAGATATGGAAGGATACGCCGAGAAGAAGGCGGAAATGCAGGAAAAGATCCGTGCCCTGCAAAGTGAGCTTGCGGATATGGCGCAGGGAAGCGCGAGCGTGAAGGCCGAGATCCAGCGACAGATCGAAGAAGCCAAGAGCGAATCGGACAAGCAGAGGGATATCATCAGCAAGGAGGCCCTGCTTGCCTATTCACAAAAGCGCATCGAGGAGCTTCGGGAGGACGCGGCGAATGCCGCTGCTTGTCTTGATGCCATTGAGAGTATGCTGTTCCTTATCGACGAGTATTCGAGATATAAGACGCGGTACGTTGAGGACAGCATCAACGGTATGTTCCGCATTGCCCGTTTCCGTCTTTTCCGAGAGCAGGCGAACGGCGGCGTTGAGGACCGTTGCGACGTGGTGCTTGATGGCATTCCCTATATCAATCTCAACAGCGGCGCAAAGATCAATGTTGGGATCGACATCATAAATGCGCTCTCTGCCGCCTATGGCGTGAGTGTTCCTCTGTTTGTGGACAACGCGGAGAGTGTGACAAGACTTGAAGAATCAAAGGCACAGATCATTCGGTTGGTCGTGGCCGAAAAAGAAAAGGAGATCAAAGTAAGCTATGAAAATTAAGGACAGAGCAAAACCGAAGATCCCGCCCGTTGCGGAGGGAGTATATATGGCCATTTGTGTCGGGATCATCGATCTCGGCGAGCAGTATTCCGAAATGTTTAAAAGCTATTCCAACAAGGTCAAGGTCGTTTGGGAGCTGATGGGCGAGACCGTGGAGGTGGACGGTGAGCAAAAGCCGAGACAGCTTTCAAGGGATTTCACGATCTCCTCCTCCCAAAAGGCAAAGCTTCGTGAATTCATCTCGACCTGGGTGACCAAGACCTTTTCCGACGAGGAATTTGCGGAATTTGACCTCTTTGATCTCTTGGGCAGGGCTTGTCAGGTGTCGGTCGTACATAACGAAACGCACGAATATGCGAACGTTAACAGCGTGATGGCGATCCCCAAGGGCTTTCCCGTGCCGACCACAACCACCGAGCTTATCAAGTGGGATATGCAGGCGTGGGATGATGAAGCCTTTGCCAAGCTGCCCGAATGGTATCAGGAGCAGATCAAGAAATCCACCGAGTATCAGAAGGATCACGCGCCCGAGACCACGGTAGAGGTCAAGGCTGAGGAAAAGGAGTGTCCGATATGAAATTTGAATCGTTAGCTTCTTCCTCTCACGGAAACGCCTACATCGTAAGCGACAGAGATACCCGCATTCTTCTTGAGTGCGGGATCTCCTACAAGCAACTGCAGAAGCTCTCTGGCTTCTCACTCTCGGAGTTTAAGGCCTGCATCGTATCTCACGAGCACAAGGACCACGCCAAGAGCGTGGAGGATCTTATTGGGCGCGGTATGGAGGTCTATATGAGCTACGGCACGGCGCAGGCGCTTGAGGTCGATTCGGCAAGCCTTATTGAGAGTATGGAGCAATTCAACGTTGGCAGCTTTGACATCGTGCCTTTTGCCACTTTTCACGATGCGTCAGAGCCGCTCGGTTTTCTTATCAAGAGCCGTGCGGACGGGGAAGTGCTTGCCTTTGCGACCGATACGGTAAATCTGCGGTACAAATTCCCGGGGCTTACCATTCTTGCCATCGAGGCGAACTATGACAAAACGTGCTGGATCGTTGCGAGAAGCTTCCCGACAAGGTGCGGCACCGTATCACCAACGCCCACATGGAGATCAATACCCTGTGTGATTATTTGCGCTCGCTTGATTTATCGGAGTGCCGCGAGATCCATCTTTTACATCTGTCCGATGCAACCAGCCGAGAGGCCGAATTTGTGACCAAGGTGGCAAATACGGTGCCTGCCGGAATCCATATTAATGCTTGTAAGAAATGAGGAGGTAGTTATGAAAATTAAAAAAATCGTTGATTTATGCCGTCGCAACGGTGTTGCGCAAATTTATAAAGACAAAACAGATACACAGTGGCTTGGCGATGGCTATGCTTTGTATCCCCTGTATGGTATTCCAAATCTTAACGAGGACGAGTTCTTTACTACATTCGATTTCACGGCAAAGCAAAGAAACAAAATGCTTTTTGCGGAAAGAAAATTTCCCGAGGTGTATTGTTCCTCTGATTTCTGTGCCGATGAAGAACGTTGTCAGGAACACACACTTAAGATTCCTTTTGGCGCCCGTTTGCTCATACCTTACACGACCCGAGACGGCATCAAGTTTCTTGACAGTGCATACGTCGCACCCTTTGAGGGGGAAGATTCGGAAATTGAGGTATATGAGCGCAAATCGGAAAGCGGTGAAATGTACTTTGCTATCAAGGTGGGTATGATCCTTCGTGCTATCGTTATGCCTTTTAACGCTATCAACGAATCCTTTGTTGACAAGATCAAGGAGATTTATCTGCTCTGCGAGGTCTCCCTTCAGAACAAAAACAACGGTATTCCTACGGCGAAGCAGCTTGGAGTTTTTGACGATAAGAATTCAGAAGAGGAGTGAGGTAAGCCATGGCAGAGACCGAGTGGATCAAGCTCTACTTAAAAACCTTTCGGACAAGCCGCAAGATCAGCGCGATCGAGCGCATGAAGAACGGTGACACGTTTATCGTGATTTGGTTCAAGCTGCTTTGTCTTGCCGGCGAGATCAACGACGGCGGTGCCATCTACATTACTCCGAAAATTCCGTTTGATTTTGTTTCTCTTGCGGACGAGCTTAAGAAGCCGCGCGCCATTGTGGAGACGGCCGTGGGAGTCTTTATTGATCATGATATGCTTACCCGGGACGGCAAAGGCTTTATGCGGATCACGAATTGGGAGAGGTATCAAAACGTTGAGGGGCTTGATAAAATCCGAGAACAGACGAGAGTGCGAGTGGCACGGTGTCGGGCAAATAAAGGTAACGCCGATGTAACGCCGTGTAACGTTACAGGTAACGCCGATGTAACGCGATGTAACGCTATAGAAGAAGAAGGAGAAGAAGATAAAGAAAATTCACTCATTCATTCTATATCGCGCGCGAAAAACGAGGAAACGGAAACGTCATGTCGCCAAAGATGCGGCGGCGAGCTTTTTGGCGGCGTGGTGTTTCTGAGTGACGATCAGATCAAAGATCTTCTTGACCGGCTGACACGTGACGAATTCGATCATTACGTTGGGGTCATTCGCGATCAGGAGCTGAGCGGCAGGCATTACAAGAAAAAAACACACTATCAAGCCATATTGGATATGGCTATGAAGGACAGAAGGCTTAAAAAGTAAGCCATACAAAAGGAGAGTGCATATGTATCAAGAAAATTTCTTTAATGAGCTGATTGTTGACAATTTTGCGGGCGGTGGCGGCGCCTCGGTCGGCATTGAGCTTGAGAGAGCGATTCAGGGGGCGTGAGTATGGAAAAGCAAATAACCATTTTCGGGGACGCCGTGAGGGAAGAACCGTGCGAGAATTGCTACTGTTGCCGTCATTTTGCCGAGTTTAAGGAGCCGAGGACGTTCACAGAACGAGGCGGAGAATTCACCGTGTTTGGAATGTGCGGCAAGAGTGTCGGCAAGAACGGCTCGTACAACTTTTATCCCGTGTATGTCCCCGGAG
>JAGAUC010000047.1 GCA_017621015.1 Clostridia bacterium
GATGGGTGTAGTACAATGGTGGTGAAAAATATTTATAAAGGAGAATACTTATGAAGCTTAAAGTATTTGCCACCAAGCAAGAAATGGGCAAGGATGCCGCCGTATATACTGCGCGCTTGATTTCCGAGGCCATTGCCAAAAAGGGAAGCGCCAGAATCCTTTTGTCGACGGGGGCGTCTCAGTTTCCGTTTTTTGACGAGATCGTAAAGCTGCCCGTGGAATGGGACAAGGTGGAAATGTTCCATCTGGACGAGTATGTGGGAATTTCAAAGGATCATCCTGCCAGCTTCCAGCGCTATCTGAGGGAGCGCTTTGTGGATAAGGTACACCCCGGCGCGTACCACCTCATCGACGGGGAAAGGGCACCGGAGCAGACCATTGCCGACCTGACCGCGCTTTTGGATGAGAGAGCGGTGGACGTCGGCCTCATCGGCATCGGCGAAAACGCGCACATTGCCTTCAACGATCCGCCCGCCGACTTTGCGGACACAAGTGCCTACAAGGTGGTAACGCTGGCTGAGCGTTGCCTTGAGCAGCAGATCGGTGAGGGTTGGTTTAAGAACAAGGAGGAGTGCTTTAAGCAAGCCATTTCCATGACCTGCGACCGCATTATGCGCTGTGAGCACATCGTTTCGGTCGTGCCCTACAAGGTCAAGGCCGAGGCCATTTACAATACGCTGGCAAACGACGTGACCAACGAGGTTCCTGCCACGCTTCTCAAGAAGCATGCCGACTGCGTGATCTATTGCGATGCGGATTCGGCTTCGCTGCTCACCGAGGAGCTGATCGAGGCCTATCGCTGATCATCAGAGGAGATATATATGTATAAGGTAGACGAGATCCGCCTTGGCTTTATCGGTCTTGGCAGACGGGGAAAGGTGCTTTTGAAAAACATCCTGGATCTGCGGGAGGATGTCAGCGTGGTGGCGGGGTGTGATCTGTATCCCGACCGCGTGGACGATTTTTGTGCGTTGGTCAAGGAAAAGCGAGGTGCCGAGCCTAAGGGCTATGCCTCTGCCGCCGAGCTTTTGGCGGACAATGAGGTAAACACCGTGATCATCTCCGCCTCCTGGGAGGCGCACGTGCCGCTGGCCATCGCCTCGATGCGGGCGGGCAAGATCACGGGCCTTGAGGTGGGCGGTGCCTATTCCTTGGACGATTGCTTTGCTTTGGTGGAGGCTTACCGTGAGACGGGAACGCCGTTTATGTTTCTGGAAAACTGCTGCTTTGGCAAAAACGAGCTTTTGGTGACCAACCTTGTGCGCAAGGGGCTTTTCGGTGAGGTGGTTTACGGTCACGGGGCGTACTGTCACGATCTGCGTGAGCAGATCGCAAGCGGCGCGGCCAACCGCCATTATCGCCTTCGCAATTACCTCGCGAGAAATTGCGAGAATTATCCCACGCACGAGCTGGGCCCCCTTGCCAAAATTCTGAATATCAACCGCGGAAACCGCATGCTGACGCTCAGCTCGGTGGCCACAAAGGCACGCGGAATGAGCGCGTTTGTCCGCGCAAAGGGAGAGCCCGGGGAGCTGCTTGACAAGACCTTTATGCAGGGCGATGTGGTCTGCACAAGCATTGCCTGCGCCGACGGAAGCGTGATCTCACTTAAGCTGGACACCACCCTGCCGCATTTTTACAGCCGTGAATTCACGGTGTGCGGAACAAAGGGTATGTTCAAGGAGGATGGCGACATCATCTTTATCGACGGCAAGGACAACCACAAGGACGGCGCGAGTCAGCATTATAACAATGCCGATGCCTATCACGGGGAGTATTTGCCCACCGAGTGGAAAACGCTGACCCGTGAAGAAATGGAAGCGGGGCACGACGGCATGGATACGCTTACCCTGAAGGCCTTTTTCCGCTGTGCAAGAAGCGGCGAGGAGATGCCGATCGACGTGTTTGACGCAGCGGCGTGGATGGCAGTTACCTGCCTTTCCGAGACCTCGATCCGAATGGGCGGTGCTCCCGTTGAAATCCCCGATTTCACAAGCGGAGAATGGGTGCTTCGCGAGCCGAGGGACGTCGTTGATTTTAAATGAAAAAAGCCGTTGCGACCAAGTCGCAACGGCTTTTGTTATGCCTGATAATCAAATCGTTTTCCCACGATCTCGGGTATAAGCTTTCCCCCCGACATCTCACGGATGCGGCCGAGGACGGAATCTGTGACGGCATCCTTTACGGCAAACCTCAGCGTGACGTCCTCCGCGTAGACCGTGTCGTCAAGGATGGCACCGAAGCGAGGAAGCTCGGCGGAAATTTTTGGGTGGTCGGCGTACGAGCAGATAAGGGAGATCTCGGTGTAGCTCTCATAGGCCACGATCTCCGCCGCCTCAAGAGCCATTTTGGCAGCGGCAGAGTAGGCGCGTACAAGACCGCCCGCTCCCAGAAGCGTGCCGCCGAAATAACGCGTGACCACGACGGTGGCATCGTCCACGCCCGATTTGCGAATGACGTCCAGCACCGGCATACCTGCCGTGCCCTGCGGCTCGCCATCGTCCGAGTAGCGCGCCAGAATACCGCGCTTCATGCTGTAGCCAAACACGTTGTGCGTGGCATCCTTGTGCTTTTGCTTGATCCGTGCTACGAAAGCCAGCGCCTCCTCCTCGGTCTTTGTGGGCTTTGCGTAGCCGATAAAGAGCGAGCGCTTTTCCTCAAATTCAGCACTTGCCTCCTTGGCCAGCGTGATATAAAGCTCTTCTGCCATATCTCAGTATTCCTCCTTTTTGGGAGGACAGATGTCGTATTTTTTCATCATACCGCGCACCTTGGCGTCGACAATGGCAGTAACGGTGACAGCGGTTGCGCCGTATTCCACGTCCTCCACCGTCGCGTTTTTGTAGAGCGTATTGAGCGCGCCCTGCTCGGCGTTGGGAATGACAAAGACCGCACGTGTTTTTCCCTCGTGCAGAATGCGGTCGAGAAGCTCCACAAGCGTCTCCACACCGTCGCCCTCCTTGGCGGAAAGCATAACGTGATGCTCACTGTCGGTGTTGATCACCGAGGCGATGGGGGCGGCGACACCTTTGTCACACTTGTTGAATACGTATACCGTGGGCTTGTCGGCGGCACCGAGCTCGCCGAGAATTTCACGTGTAACACGGAGCTGTGCGGGGTATTCCTCATCCGAAACGTCGGCAAGCACCACCAGAATGTCGGCGTAGACCGCCTCGTCAAGCGTCGACTTGAACGCCTTTACCAGGTGATGGGGAAGTTTGCGGATAAAGCCGACCGTGTCGGTCAGCAGGATGCTTTCGCCGGAAGGCAGGGAATACTTCCGTGTGGTGGGATCCAGCGTGGCAAACAGCTTGTCCTCAGCCAGAATGCCCGCATCGGTCAGACGGTTGAGAAGGGTAGACTTGCCTGCGTTGGTATAGCCCACGATGGCCACCTTGGGAATGCCGCTTCGGTCGCGCGAGGCGCGCA
>JAGAUC010000048.1 GCA_017621015.1 Clostridia bacterium
CTCGGCGCCAGCTCCCTCCCGGAGGGAGCCTTTCAGCCGACAACGTTCGTACAAGCATAACCATTCAAACACACCGACAAATCAAAATTAGAAAACAAAAGAAACGAGACGGCATATGAAATCACAGATCAAAGGAAACATTCTTCTCTTTCTCACCACGCTCATCTGGGGCTGTACCTTCGTCGCGCAGGATGTGGCGATGGAGCACATCGGCCCGTTTGAATATCAGGCCGTGCGCTCGATCATCGGCGCCGTTGTTCTTCTCCCCGTCATTTTCATTCTCGACTTTAAGAAAAAGCGGAGCGGAGATTGGCAACCGATGCCCATCGAAACGCGCAAGGAATTGGTCTTCGGCGGCATTGTATGCGGCTTTTGCCTGTGCGTAGCCTCCTGCTTCCAGCAGGTCGGCATTGCGCTTGGCACCTCGGCCGGCAAGGCGGGCTTTATCACCGCGATGTATATTCTCTTTGTCCCCATCATTGGGCTTTTCCTTGGCAAGCGCGTAGCACCGCACTTCTGGCTTTGCCTTGCCTTGGCCGTGGCGGGGCTCTACCTGCTTTGCATCACGGGCGCGGACAAGGGGGTCACGGTCGGCGACTTTATGACGCTGATGTGTGCCATCGCGTTTGCCTTCCAGATCCTTGCCATCGACCGCTTTGCTCCGCGGGTTGACTGCCTTAAGCTCTCCTGCATTCAGTTTTTTGTTTCGGGTGTTTTTTCCGCCATCCCGATGTTTATTTTTGAGGGCTTCAACCCCGATAAGATCGTGGCGGCACTCGGCCCCATTCTCTTTGCGGGCGTGCTCTCCTGCGGCGTGGCGTACACGCTTCAAACCGTCGGCCAGAAGTACACCGAGCCCACGGTCGGCTCGCTGATCATGAGCTTTGAGTCCTTCTTTGCCGTTGTGGCCGAATCGGTGATCCTTTGGGTCATTCCCTCTGGACGTGAGATCCTCGGCTGCCTTTTGATGCTTGCCGCCATCCTGCTCTCGCAAATGCAGATCGGGGGCAAAAAGAAAAAGGCGAAAACCGCCTAATCCCCCGAGAGGCAAGCCTCCCAGGTGTTTGAAAATCGGCTCTTTACAGCCGCCGCCTTTTATGGTATTCTAAAAAAGAAAGGAGAGGCCTATGCTGGATTTTGGAATTTTTGAGATCAAAACCGAGGTTTTTCTGCTGATTCTGGCGGTGCTTACGCTGGCACTTCAGCTTGTGCTTTGCTTCAAAGCAAAGAGCCTGGCACTGCGCCTGCTCCCCGCGATCCTTTTTGCCGTGGCAACGGTCGTCTTTTTCACGCTCGTCTTTCTTACCGACGGGTGGGACAGCCTGGGCTTTCTTCTTCTGGCCCTTTGCTCCGCTATGCTTCTCGCGGTGTGCGGCATCGGCTTTGCCATTTGGGCAATCGTCAAAAAAAGAAAAACCCATCCATAAAAAGCGTGCTCACCCGGTAGGGAGTGGGCTTGCCGAAGCTTTAGTAATACAAATGCGAAACCGACGGTAAAACAAGAGGATACTTCATGATATTTTTAAGAAATATAAAAAAAGAAGATGCTTCGGAATTGCGAGAACACGGATATTCGAATTTATCCACAGAGCAGGTGGAAGCTCTTATTTGTGATTGGGATAAAAAACAGTTCAACGGTAAGTATTTTGAGATGTATGCTATTGTATATAATGAAAAGATCGTAGGCACAATTTCGTTATATCAACAGTCATCGGAGGTTGTGTCGATTGGCCCGGAGGTTTTTTGCAAATACCGAAGAAAAGGCTTTGCCAAAGAAGCCATGATATGCGCTTGTCAAATGGCAAAAGAAAAGGGCTTTAAGATAGTCTCACAACAGATTCAAACCAATAATGCCGCAAGTATTGCATTACACCGTTCTCTGGGCTTTGAAACAAACGAGCTCATTTTTACAAACGCCAAAGGGAACCAAGTATCTATTTATTTGAAATGTTTATCATAAATAAAAAGCAGATAATCAGCTGTTACAAGCGATTATCTGCTTTTTTATTATCCAAGCTTAACCGTTGCCGTACCGTCCTCACCGTAAACGATGCGGTCGCCGCCAGAGGTTATGCCGTCGACGTACGCGAGGTATTCCTCCTTCGAGGCAAAACGCGGCGTAAAGTCCGCAAGGATCTGCTTGGCGCGTTTTGCGCCGTTCCCCAGCAAAAGCGCGAGCATGGCAATCTGCAGCTTGGCGCTCAAAACGCACGCGGTATACGGATCTGCAATGAGGTAATCCTCGCCGTGACAGGTGCCGACCGCGCCCGCCATATACGGATGAACCACCGGCATCAGCCCGCAAAGCTCACCCATATCGGTGCTGCCCGAGTTCATCACGTCCTGCGCGTCAAAGTGCTTGTCGGGAACGGCCAAAAGCGCCGCCTCCCTTGTAAGCTCGATCATGTTTTTGTCATTATAAAGCGGCGAGTAGCCGGGAAAATCGTCAATGGCTACGTTGGCGCCAAGCGAAAGCGCCGCGCCGCAAAGCGCGCGGTTGACGCGCGCGTTGGCTTGCAGCATCGCCTCGTAGGTGGCACCGCGCACAAAGCTTTCCATCACCGCCTTGCCGGGAATGACGTTGACCGCTTCACCGCCTGCCGTCACGATGGGATGCACGCGGATCTTGTCCTCGTCCCGAAAGGTCTCGCGAATGGCATTGATCGCCGAAAGCCCTTGTGTGGCGGCGTACAGCGCGTTGATGCCGCCCGACGCGTAGGCCGCGTGCGAGGCGCGCCCCGTATAAGTAATGCGCTTGACCACACAGCCGACCGAGCCGCGACGCACACGGAAGCCGTCCGAGGTGTGCACCATAAAGGCAAGATCGACGCCGTCAAAATAGCCGCGCGACAAAAATTCGCTCTTACCGCCGTAATAGCGGATGATTCCCTTCTCCCTCAGCCCCGCGCGGTACTCGATCTCCAAAAGCTCCTCGGCCGGCACCGCACAAAGACGGACCCTGCCGCAAAGCGAGCCTAAGACCTCCGGATCCCGAAGCGCCCCGGCAACACCCAGCAGCGCCGCACACTGCGCGTGATGGCCGCAGGCGTGCACCGCGCCCGTCTCGGGGGCAGCATCCTTGTGCCCGGGACAGATCACACTGTCCAGCTCCGCAAGGATAAGGACCTCCGGTCCTTCTCTGCCGGTGTCCACCACCGTATAAAAGCCGGGGATATCCCCTGCCAGAACCAGGTTTTCGTAGCCGAGCTCGCGGAATTTTTCCTCCAAATACTTTGACGTCCCCACCTCGCGGTAGCCGGTCTCCGGGTGACGCCAGATATATCGCTCGGCCTCCAGTATCATAAATTTATAGCGTTCTACCGCCTGCCAGATCTCTTTCATAACATCCTCTTTCCCCATCAGATATCACCGGGAAGCTTATAGTATTCCACGACCCTCGCCGCGTCCTTGATCTCCGAGAAGGTATAGCCCATGCGAACAAGGCCGGCAATAACCTTCTGCCGCTCCTTGTCGTCCTTGGGAAGCGTGCGGTATTTCTGGCGGATCAGCTTGACGCAAAGCTGGACAAAATCCACCTCTCCAAGATACGCCATGGCCGCCTCAAAGGCCTCGCCGTCGTATCCCTTCTGGTGCAGATGCATCATGATGCGCTTTTTGCCCCACAGCTTTTGCACACAGCACTCGGCCTCACGCTCAGCGTCACCGATTTCCTTCAAGTAGCCGTTTTTCTGCATATACTCGGCGGCACTCGCCGCCACCTCGTCAGAAAACCCGCGATGACGAAGCTTGTCGGTCAGCGTCCTGACCGAATTGCGCCCGAAGGCCAGAATGTCAAATGCCTTTTTGATGGCGCGGTACTGCTCGTCGGCCGCCAAAAGCTCGTACACGTTCTCACGCGTGATCTCCGACGGCGGCGTGGGCAAGCCAAGCCCCTCAAAAACGGCGCGCGGAAGCGTGAAGCTGCGCTTTTCGCGCCGCTCCCCCTCGCGCATCTCCACGGTGAGATAGACCTCCTTGCCGCTCTCCGAGAGCGCACCCGACGTCAGCTCAATCCTCATCGCCGTCCTTGAGTGCGCGGATGTCGAAATCGTCCTCGCCGTCCTCGTCCATATCAAATTCGTCGTCTTCCAGATCCATCTGCTTGCTCATCTCGCGCACCTTGGCGTTGAGAGCCTCGAACATCTCGGGGTTGCCCTCCACGATCTTGCGCACGTTCTCCTTGCCCTGGCAAAGCCTCTCGCCCTCATAGGAGAACCAAGAGCCGCTTTTCTTGATGATATCCAGCGCAATGGCAATGTCCACCACCTCGCCAAAGCGTGAGATGCCCTTGCCGTAAAGAATGTCAAACTCGGCAACCTTAAAGGGCGGAGCTACCTTGTTCTTGACGATCTTACACTTGACGCGGTTTCCGTAAATGTCGTTACCGTTCTTGAGCTGCTCGGTCTTGCGAATGTCAATGCGAACCGACGCGTAAAACTTGAGTGCACGTCCGCCGGTGGTGGTCTCGGGATTGCCGTAGATCACGCCCACCTTCTCACGCAACTGATTGATGAAGATCACAATGGCGTTGCTCTTGGAAATGACAGCCGAAAGCTTACGCATAGCCTGCGACATAAGACGCGCCTGCGCGCCGACCTGCGAGGCGCCCATATCGCCCTCCAGCTCCTGTCTGGGAACAAGTGCCGCCACC
>JAGAUC010000049.1 GCA_017621015.1 Clostridia bacterium
AGGAGCAGCTCCTTGCGAAGGAAGAATTCCTTGGCGTTCACCACCGTGCGGCAGGTGTTGCGAATAAAGGCCGCCACGCCGAGGATGCGACGAGCCTCCTTTTGCTTGCAGGCAGGGGCGGTCTTAATCGCTTCGCTGAGAAGCTGACACCCTTCGTCATACAGACGAGCCGCCTCGCGAAAGCCGCTTAGCTCATCCATAAAGATGCGGTTGGTCTGCGGATCGGTATGCACGTCGAAGACTCGGCCGCGACCGTAGACGGGAGTGGTGATCGTATTTCCGCCGAAGTGAGCATACGGTACGGTCGGAATCTTGAGATCGGTCCCGGCAAACAACACAAGAGGGTAGGCAGGGCCGATGCGGGCAGGGCCGTATTGATCGTGGCTCTTGGCCGGCATTCTGTCAATGGCGTCGCCGAAGAGACGGTAGGCACGAAGGACCTTATCCCGCCCGGCAGGGCCAAAATCCCGTGTGACGATTGCCTTCAGTACCTCCTCAAGATTGGGAGTGGGACTGTAAAAGGCCCATTTGGCAAGCTCGCTGATAAAGGAGGGATAGAAGCCGTAGTGATGGCATTCCATGGTTCCGTGCAGACCATAGGTATCGTGGATCTCCCTCATCCTGCGGTAACGCTCCATCCAGCGGTAGGGGGCGGGCAGATAGGGAGCACAACCGATGTCCCAGGTGCGGCCGCCCGTGTTGGTCATAGCATAGAAGCGCAGGCCGTTTTGGGAGGCGTACTCGGCCTCACCGGAGAGATAGCCGCTGGGGCCAATGTTATACAGGGTATAGTCGGCCACTTGGTGCTCGATTCCACCTCGGACCACCGTTTCCCCCATCTCAAAGGTGGCCTGCAGGGTCACATCCTTTGGCAGGGCGTCAATGAGGGCGCGGCGCGCCTCGGCGGGGGCACGGTTCCAGTTGTAGGACCAGAAAACAATGTCAAGATCCGGGCAACGCTTGCGTGCGATGCGCTTGACAAGATTCAGCCAGATCGGATAGTCGTAACACGGCCACCAGCCGGGGCTTGGCTTTCCTGTCACCAGCGGATTTCCCCTTTCGTCACGGTTGTCGAGGCGGCGGATGCCGGTGGTGTTTGGGTCTTTGCTTGGGAATTCGCAGGACTCACCCACAAAAACAAGGCCCTTGAAGTAGGGGCAACGGTCAAAGAAGCCGCCATACAGGTTTTCGTAAAATTCCTCTGCGCCCTCATCCTCGGGGTGCAGCTTGTTGGCAAAGTAGCAATAGGCATAGACATCGACTCCCACCGACGCGGCACGGCGGCAAAGGTCATTGAAGTCGTGATAGCCGTGGGGCGTGATGTCCACATCCTTGATGAGGACAAGCAAGGCCGTGACACCGTGGTGTGCAAGTGCCACGATGTGCTCGGTGGGGTACATATCCAGCCCGTAGCCCGAATGTGCCATACGGGGAGTATAAAGCGAGGTGCGGACCGTATCTGCAAAGGTGAGATAGGGGCCCTCCCTCAGGTTGAGGAGGTCCTCAAGATAGTAGCCGGCCTGCGCCGCCATACGGGAATCGCTCCCTATAAGCCTTATCCCCTCATCACAGGCGGTAAAGCGGTAGGAGTGCGCGGGCAGGGTACTGTCCACCCCATAGCGGATGCAGGGGCTATCCCCCGTTATCTCCTCCTCGCGCAGGACGCGCAGGGAGATCTTCATCGAGGTGAAAAAATAATCCTCAAGGTCACGGGCGGCATGTATAAGAACAGAGTCTGCCTCGCTTGGCAGAATAATCGGATACGTGTTGTCGATTTCCAGCTCGTCCGGATGCGGGCGGACATCGGGATTGCGGCGGTCCTTGCGATGAACAACCGAAAGCCGTTCGCGGAACTGATAATGGATTTCCTTCACGGTGACTTCCTCCTGATAGAGATTGGTCAATGCCATTATGGCGAAAGGGCCTTATGCGTCCAGAACGTGAGAGAGGTTTGCCAGAATGCTCTTGGCAACGTCGGGCTTGTTCATGGTGTAGACGTGCACGTTGCTTATGCCGGCGGCAAAGAGGTCGAGGATCTGGTCGGTGGCATAGGCAATGCCTGCCTGCTTCATCGCGTCGGGCTTGTCGCCGAATTTATCCACAAGGTCAAGGAAGCGGCGAGGCATAAAGGAGCCCGAAAGCTTAAGCGCGCGCTCGATCTGCTTTTTGTCGGTAATGGGCATAATGCCGGGGATGACGGGCACGGAAATGCCGGCCTCGCGGATGCGGTAGAGAAAGCGGTAGAGCAGGTTGTTATCGAAAAACATCTGCGTGGTGAGAAAATCGCAGCCTGCATCCACCTTTTCCCGAAGGTAGCGGATATCCTCGGTCTGATTGGCGCTTTCGGGGTGCGATTCGGGGTAGCAGGCGCCGCCGATGCAGAAATCGTAGCCGCTTTCCTTTAGCTCGCGCACAAGCTCTGCGGCGTGGCGGTAATCCCACGTGCTACGATCCTCATGGAGACGGTCGGCGGGAATGTCGCCGCGAAGTGCCATAACGTTTCGGATACCGGCGGCGTGGATCTGCTCGATCTTCTCCTTGACGGTCTGCCGTGTGGAGGAAACGCAGGTCAGGTGTGCCAGCGTGGGGACACCGTATTTTTCGTGAATGTTTTTGGCAATGTCCAGCGTGTATTGGCTGGTGCCGCCGCCCGCGCCATAGGTGACGCTCATAAAGGCGGGGGAAAGGCTCGCGATCTCCTCGGTGGCCTCCCTTACGCTGTCAAAGGCCATATCGGTCTTGGGGGGGAACACCTCAAAGGAGAGGGTCAGCCTGTCCTGGTGTAAAAGCTCGGTCAGCTTCATTCGGGATCTCCTTCCTCATAATGCTTTTTGCCGGCCATACGGCCGAATTCCTTAAAGCCGTCGATCTCGCCGCGCTGTATCGCACCGAAGATGCGGTAGCGAAGGCCCTTATTGTTTCGCTCAAGATCCAGCAGCAGCTTATTCATCTCGGCGCGCTCGGTGTTGCCGTCAGCGGGGCAGGGAGACTTGATAACGGGGAGGTTCAGCTTTTGCGCAAAGTAGCGCGCGTCCTTTTCGGGCATATAGATCATCGGGCGAATGAGCGTGATGTCCATGCGCGATAGGTAGATGACGGGGCTGAAGCATCCAAGCCGTCCCTCAAAAAAGAGGTTAAGCATAAAGGTGTCCACCACATCGTCAAAATGGTGTCCGAGCGCCACGGCGGTACAGCCAAGCTCCTTGGCCGCCTTATGGAGCGCGCCGCGCCGCATCTTGGCGCACAGCGAGCAGGGGCTGGGCTCCTTCCGCACTTCAAAAATGATCTTATAGATCTCGGTCGGTACGATGTGATAGGGGACATCCAGCGACTCACACAGCTCCCTTATGGGGGTGAGATCCATTCCGCCCTCAAAGCCCATATCAATGGTGATGGCGCAAAGCTCAAATTTGTTGGGGTAGAAGCGCCTGAGCTCCGAGAGGGCGCACAAAAGCGTGAGCGAGTCCTTGCCGCCCGAAATGCCGACGGCGATCTTTTCGCCCTCGCGGATCATGCTGTAGTCATCGACCGCGCGGCGCGTATAGCTTAAAATGCGTTTAATATGTTCCATTTTGGTGTGTTACCTTTTAAAAAAATCTTCAAAGGAGCAGGTCTCGTAAATGTGTGCGGCATCGGTGCTTTGCCGGCCGTCCCCATCTGTCAGAATCAGCGGGCGCGTGAGTGTCAGCGACGGAGCTGCGCCTTTTTTTGCCTCGATCAGCGCCATAGAGGGGGTGGCGCCCACGGTGGCGTGGACTAGCGTCATGCGCTTGGGCTCAAGCTTATGGTGTCGCATGGCCGTGAGCAGGTCCACAAGGCGGTCGGGGCGGTAAACACAGTAAAATTTTCCGCCGTATTTGAGTGTGGAGGCTGCGGCACGGCAAAAATCCGAAATATCTCCGCACACCTCGTGTCGGGCAATGAATTTGGCATCGCTCGGGTTGGGCTTGCCGGAATCCACCGTCATATACGGGGGGTTGGAGAGTACCACGTCGGCACACTCTGCCGTAAGTAGGGGCGACGGAAGTGCTCGCACGTCCAGGTGGAGAGCCCGGATGCGCTCGGACTCTCCGTTCAGGGAGGCGTTTCGCGCAATCAGGTCGCAAAAGTCCTTTTGCACCTCGACGGCAATTGCCCTTTGGATCTTATTTCTTGCCAGCAAAAGCAAGGGCAAAATGCCTGTGCCGCTTCCGAGGTCGACGGCGAGAGCCGAGGGCGAGGCAGAGATATATGCGGCCAGCAGATACGCGTCGGTGCCAAAGGTCAGCCCATCCTTTTTGCTGATCAGCCGTATGTTTTCGTTCACAGTTTCGATCTTCTCGTTTTGATTGTCTATGAGAAACTCGGACATTGCTTTTCCTTTCCACGAAAAAAGCCGAAGCGCTTAAGGCTTCGGCTTTTTTGAGATATGTTACTCAGCCTTGGGTGCGCCAACAGGGCAGTTGTCTGCACATGCGCCACAATCGATGCACTTCTCAGCGTCGATTACGTATACGCCATCACCCTCGGTAATTGCCTCAACGGGGCATTCGGGAGCGCAAGCGCCACAAGCGATGCAATCTTCAGAAATCTTGTAAGCCATGATAAGTCCCTCCAAATTAGAATTTGATACCCTATTGTATCACATTTTTTTGATTTTGCATAGTCCTTTTTGAAAAAAACTTTAATTTTTTTCAAAAACAGGGGTCAGTCCTCCTTGGAATCGTCGGCCTCGTCCTTTTCGGCGCGTCTGGGACGAGTAAGAACGGTCACGTTATCGCGGTGGTAGGCCTTGGGGATGGGCGGATCCACGTTTTTAAGTCTAACCTTGATAAAGCCGGTAAGGGGTGAGACCTCGCAAACCGTGCCGACGCCGTCGGGAGTCTTTATCTCGGAATCCAAGGGGGGTGTGCGCTTCAGCTCCTCCTCATAGGTCTTATGCTCGTAGCGGAGACAGCACATCAGGCGTCCGCAGTTGCCCGAGATCTTGGAGGAATTGAGCGACAGATTTTGCTCCTTGGCCATTTTGATCGAGACCTGACCAAAGTTGGAAAGGAAGCTCGAGCAGCAAAGGGGACGGCCGCAAACGCCGAGACCGCCGATCAGCTTGGCCTCGTCGCGGATACCGATCTGGCGAAGCTCAATACGGGTGCGGAACACCGACGCGAGGTCCTTCACAAGCTCGCGGAAGTCGACTCTGCCCGCCGAGGTGAAGTAAAAC
>JAGAUC010000005.1 GCA_017621015.1 Clostridia bacterium
GAGCAAAGCCTGCCTCATAGGTGATGGGAGCGATGTTGCCTGCGTGGTCAGCCCACTCGTCCTCTGCAACAAGGTGAACCTTGGAGCAGTCAACCTTGAAATAGTTGATAAGCTGTGCAAGCGGGATGTACGTATCGGGCTCGGGGTTACCGAGGATCATCGTGAAGCTCTTGCCGGCCTCCGATGCGGCCTTGAGGCGAGTGAAGAGGGTGGAGATGAGAACGGGATGGGGGTTCATCATAACCTTAACCTCGAACTCGGGATGCCACCAAGCTTCACGCTGTTCAAGCTCCTTACCGCTCATCTTGCGAACGCGCTCGCAAACCTCACGGTCCTTGAAGGGAACAAAATCAGCAGGCTCAAAGCTGAACTTTGTTGCGGGGTCTACAATAAAGTCTTTCATTGTGTTACTCCTTTATCTTATTTTTTTGTTTTTTATTCAAAACGGCGGTGCCGCTTTTTACTTTTTCCATTGGCCTTCGAGCATAACGCGCGAGACCTGCATTTTGTGGTCAACGATCACAAGGTCAGCACGCTTGCCCACGGCGATCTCGCCGCGATCGTAGAAGCCGACGGCACACGAGGGGTTGTAGGAGGCGAACTTGAAAACGTCAACTAAGGATGCGCCCGTGTGCTTGATCATATTTCGGCAGGAAATGTCCAGCGTCATTTTGGAGCCGGCGATCTCGCCCGAATGGTCGAAATTGATGTCGTCCACGTCATCGTAGCCCTCGGGAATGGGGCCGTCGCAGGCGTAGGCATCGGAGATCAGAATGATGCGATCGTCGCCCTTGATCTTTCTTGTGAGACGGAGAAGATAGGGATCAACGTGGATTCCTCGGCTGTCACAGATCAGCTCGGCATAGATCTCGTGATTGCTGTAAACGGTCTCGTCAACACAGGGGGTTCTGCATTCGGGATACTTTTCAAGCGTGCCGGTTGCATTCAGATGGTGAGTTCCGATCCTCAGGCCATAGGGCATAAGCGCCTCAATCTGATGGGGCTCCGCCTCACTGTGTGCCACCGAGAAGGCAACGCCGGGGGTCTTTGCCTTGGCATCCAGAACAAACTGAAGAATGTTCTCACGCTCGGGGGCAAGCGCCCAAACCTTAACAAGGTCATATGCCGCTTCAATGATCGGCATATAGCGAGCACTGTCCACCGGACCCTTCCAGGGGTTGGACTCGCGGTCACAACCGAATTTCGGGTTGAGATACGGACCTTCCATGTAAAGGCCGCCGATGTTGGCACATTCGGGCTTTTTCATGGCCTCGCGGAGCGTGGCAATGGCTTTTACATACGCCTCAGTATCCATGCTGAAATAAAGAGCAGGGAGAAGGGTTGTCGTGCCGTGATTCAGATGATGTGTCGATGCGATCTCAGGCTCGTCCTGGAAGAAGACCTTTCCGTCCGAATGTGTGTGAATGTCCACAAAGCCGGGACCGACGTAGAGCCCCTCGGCATCCACGACCTCACAGCCCTCGGGGATGTTCATTTTGCGCATTTCGCCAAACGAGGCGATCCTCCCGTTTTCCACCAATATAAGCGCGTCCGGTATAAAATGGTCGCGCATAATGAGCGTTGCGTTTTTAATAGCAATCATATGTATTTCTTCCTTTTCAGAAGGCGTGAAAGATCACGTCTTATTCTTTAATATTCTACCATTTTGTCTAAGATTTGTCAAGGGCTTTCGGACAATATAAAAACAGAAGATCCGAGATTTTTCGGCGGTTGCTTTCACCAAAAATTTCGGATCCCTGTTGGTTATTCGGTAATGCTGCGAAGTGCGGTCTCAACTTTTGCCACGCCATCATTATCAAGCACCGCGTAAACCAGATAGTTGCCGCTTGCAAAGATCTTGGCGTTTTCAAATTTGGGATATTCCTTGGTGTTGTAAACCACACCGTTTTCAAAGTTGCTCTTGATCTTGGCCAAATACTTTTTTAACAGCTTTTGATTTTGCGAGAGGTGCGCGGTGTCTTTCATGTGAAACACGCCGATCTCACTAAAATCGGTGCTGTCAGCGCAGGTGACGATATGGAAATCGTCAATGTCCGCAAGGTCAGAAAAATACGTGCGCATATAGTATTCGGAATTGTCAACGTATCCAAATTCGGTTGGGCAGGCCTTTTGAAGCGCCTCACTCACCGCCTTGGCGTCGAGCTTCCCCCTTGCGGAAAGGGGAAGACAAAGGCAGAGCGCTAAAAGAATAAAAATTAGAGAACGAAAAAGAGCTGTCATGCTTCCTCCAGATAGCCGTGCGTA
>JAGAUC010000006.1 GCA_017621015.1 Clostridia bacterium
AAGCCGTAGCCGGGGAGGTCGACAAAGAACAGCTTTTGGTCAATGTCATAAAAATTGACGGTGATGGTCTTGCCGGGTGCCGAGCTGACTCTGGCCAGGCTCTTTCTGCCCAGCAGGGCATTGATCAACGAGCTTTTTCCCACATTGGAGCGACCGGAAAAGGCCACCTGCGGGATGGCATCGGTCGGGAATTGGCGAGGCAAGCCCGCGCTGATACGAAGATTGGTTTTTTGCAAATTCAGAGACATAGCCTGCCTTCCTTTCTTATCAAACGTTGGCGCTTATGTTGTTTGTATGGATCTCGGCGCCGATCTGCGGCAGCTTTTCCGCTGAAAGCCGTTCGCCCTTGCTCACAAGCTTTTCGGGAAGAAGCGCCTGTGCGAGCACGTCGCCAATCTTCTCGCAGGGGACAAAGGTGAGGTTTTCGCGTGCCAGCGGATCGATCTCCTCCAGGTCGCGCATATTGTCCGCGGGGATCAACACCTTTTTCACGCCTGCCGTATAGGCGGCCATGGTCTTTTCCTTGAGTCCGCCGATGGCAAGCACGTTGCCGCGAAGAGAGATCTCACCGGTCATGGCTACGTCGCGGCGCACAGGTCTGCCCGTCAGCGCGCTGACAAGCGCCGTGGTCATGGTAACGCCGGCCGACGGGCCGTCCTTGGGAACTGCGCCTTGCGGGGCGTGAATATGTATGTCCTTGGTTTTGTAGAAGTCGGAGGGAATGCTGTATTCGCTCGCCAGCGAGCGCACAAGGCTTACGGCAATTTTTGCCGATTCCTGCATAACATCGCCGAGAGAGCCCGTGATCTCAATTTTACCCGTGCCTTCAAGTACGGCTACCTCGATCCTCAGCATCTCGCCGCCAAGCTCGGTGTAGGCAAGTCCGTTGACTGTACCTACCTCGTCCTCCTTGGAAATCTGCTCGGGCAGCAGCTTGCGTACGCCCAGATATTCACTGAGGTTTTGGGCAGTGATCGTAACGGATTTCCGCTTTTGCTCAACAAGCGCCTTTGCGGCCTTGCGGCAGAGCGAGGCGATCTCACGCTCGAGGTTACGCACACCGGCCTCGCGCGTGTAATAGTCAATGATCTCGGCAAGTGCAGAGTCGTCGATTTTGAGCATCCGTTTGGAAAGACCGTGGCGCTTCATCTGCTTGGGAATCAGGTGATTTTTGGCGATCTCCAGCTTTTCGCGCTTGGTGTAGATCTTGAGCTCAATGACCTCCATTCGGTCAAGAAGCGGACGCGGAATGCCCTCGTAGGAGTTTGCCGTGGCAATAAAGAGGCAGTCCGAAAGGTCGATCGGGAACTCAATAAAGTGGTCGCGGAAGCTCTTGTTCTGCTCGGAATCCAGCACCTCGAGAAGTGCCGAGGCGGGATCGCCGTGCGAGTCACGCGTCAGCTTGTCGATCTCATCCAGAAGGATCAGCGGGTTATTTACACCTACCTGCGAAAGCGCGGTCATGATCCGTCCGGGCAGGGAGGCAATGTAGGTCTTTCTGTGTCCGCGGATATCTGCCTCATCGCGCACACCGCCAAGCGACACACGAACGTATTTGCGGTTCATGGCGCGCGCGATCGAGGATGCAATGGAGGTCTTGCCCACGCCGGGAGGGCCAACCAGACAAAGGATCTGATTTTTGAGGTCGGGTGCCAGCTGCTTTACCGCAAGAAATTCAAGGATCCTTTCCTTGATCTTTTCCAGGCCGTCGTGGTCGTTGTCCAGAATTTTTTTAGCCTTTACAACATCAAGGCGGTCATTGGTCTTTTTGCTCCAGGGAAGCTCCAGGCAAATGTCAATATGGTTGCGGATAACGTTGGCCTCGGCCGAGCCGAAAGGCATCTTGGCGGCCTTTCCGTTTTCCTTTAAAAGCTTTTCGCGAACCTCATCGGGAAGCTTTGCCCCAAGGATCCGCTCCTTGTATTCCGCTTCCTCGGACTCCGAGTCATCGCCCAGCTCCTCCTGGATGACCTTGATCTGCTCGCGCAGATAAAAGTCCTTCTGGTTTCGATTGAGACGCTCGCGCACCTGCTTTTGAATGTCGCTCTCACAGTGAAGGATCACCGCCTCCTTTTCCAAAAGCATCAGGAGCGTTTCCAGACGCGCAAAGGGCTCAAAGCATTCCAGAACCATTTGCTTGTCCTGATGCTTGAGCAATACGTGAGAGGCAATGAAATCGGCAAGAAGTCCGGCATTTTCAATGCCCTTGGCGGCCAGCAGAATGTCCTGCGAAACGGCCGGCAAAAAGTGCACGATCTCCTCAAGGGCGGCAATGGCCTCGCGGGCAAGAGCCTCGCCCTTGACGCCGCCGTTGTCCCTTAGCATCACGGTCTTGCAGACCGCATCGGCAAGCCAGTAATTCTTGGCGTGCTTGATCTGAATGAGCGATGCACGGGAATATCCCTCCACCACAAGGCGTAGCGTGCCATCGGGTGTCTTTAAGGATTGCTTGATCTTGGCTACCGTACCCACGCGGTATAAATCGTCCTCCTCGGCCTCAACATTGCCCAGCTCCTTGGCTGCAACCAGGAGAACAAAGGCATTGGTGTCGGCGGCTGCCTCGGCGGCGGCAAGTGAGCGCTTATCCGAGATCTCAAAGCTGATCTTTACCGAGGGGAAAGCCACCGTGCCCTCGAGAATGACTACGGGCAGGGTGAGATTTTCGGCTTTTTCTATATATTCAGGCATTTTTATTTCCTTTCTTGGGGTGCTTTTTATATTATTCTTCTTATTATATCATAGTTTTAATTAAAATTCTATAGTTTTACGGAAATTTTACAAAATAAAAAAGCACAACACGTATCACTTTAGCGGTCGGATATCATAAGATTGATATTTCGCTTGAAATGATGTACTGTTGTGCCGATATGAATGATCTATGTATTGGCCCATCATAAATCGCCTCGACGGGTATTATAACACAAAACCGGGGTTTTGTAAAGACACAAAAGTGACATTTTTCAACGTGAATTTTTGGTGAAAATCACATAGCGTAGAAATTTTATCTTAAAAAGCCCTCTTTTTTGGTTATTTTTACAAAAAGAATGAAAAAAAGTGATGTGATAGGTTTACAAGGGGCAGACGAATGTGCTATAATAAGAAAAAATCCGATCGGAGGTGCCTGTGTGGGAAGATCCTATAGCAGCATGAACCAAAAATCGCCCGGTCATATGGTGATGGGCTTTGAATATGAGCGAGTTCAGCCACCAAAATCGCTTTCGGACGTTCCGCGATACCTTCGGGAACTGCTCGGGGGCTTCTTCTACCGTTTGTTTTACATATTCTCGCTGGTGTGGAAGACCGGCCCCTGGATTTTGTTTTTCCTGCTGTTTGTTTCGGTTTTCACGGGCGTGATGCCGGTCGTCAGCTCGATTATTTCCAAGGATATACTCAACGAGCTTCAAAATCTGGTGACGGCGCGCGCACTCGGACAGCTTACGGCGGAGTTTATGGGCTCGCCGCTTATGTTCCTTTTGATCTTTCTGTTTGTTTATCAGATCCTCAATCGCGTGGTGGGGCGTCTTCAGACCTCGGTCACCCGAATTGCGGGCGAGCTGGTGGTTCGTCACGTTAAGCTGCAGATCATGGAGAAGGCGTGTGAGATCGATCTTAGCGCATTCGATATGCCTTCCTTTTATGAAAAGCTGGAAAACGCCAACCGCGAGGCAGGCAACCGTCCCATTATGATCCTGACCTCCGCGTTTTCGGCTGTCAGCACCGTGATCGGCATTGTCAGTTACGCCGTCATCCTTGCGGGCGAGCTTCCCATTGCCGCACTTTGTATTCTGGTGGTGTCCATTCCCTCGGCAATCGTGAGCTTTGTTTACCGCCGAAAGAATTTTCAGTATATGCGTGGCCGCTCCAAGGA
>JAGAUC010000050.1 GCA_017621015.1 Clostridia bacterium
AAAATAATTGAATTTGTATATAGTTTTTTGATAATTTTTTGAGTTTTTTTCCACTCTGACAAATTATAGGTCGTTTGAGCGGCAAAAACGGGCGTTTTTTTGTGCAATCCGCCAATATCGGTTCGGCAAAATGCCGATTCAAGCTCCTCGGCGGAGCCAAAAACGTGTGTCTCACCGTCAAAATAGCTTCGGATCCCGACCACCTCCGGATGTCTTTCATCACCCATCAGAACAAAGACCTGGTTTTCGCTGTCACACTCGGCGGCAATCCCCTGGATCTTTTTAACGTACGGACAGGTGCAATCCTCAAAGGAGAAATAGGGATAGGTCTCCGAAAGCGCCTTGAGGCGTTGCTCGGTTTCACGCGGAACGCCGTGTGCGCGCAAAAACAGCGTTACGGAACTCTCCGCGCTCGCCGTCTGCGCGATCCGCTCAACCTCTTCGATCTCCACGGAAAATACGCCCTGCTTTTCCAGCCTTTCCAAATAAATGGGGTTATGGATCAGGTGACCGAGGGTATAAATGCGCCCTCTCCCCTCTCGGATCTCCGCCTCGATGCGCTCGGTGGCTCGCTTGACGCCAAAGCAAAAGCCCGCGTGCTCGGCAACAATTATTTTTTCAGGCATTGCTCTGCTTCCTCTCCCAGCTTACAGACGGTGTCGAAGATTTCCTCGGAAATTCTTGCGTATTCCCCGGAAACCTTGGGATCGTAGCCAAACGCCGAAAACGGGATGGGCTTGCCGATCGAAATGACCGTGCGGCAAAACATTTTTTTGGAATACCCCTCGCGGTAAATGCTCATCGGAAGCACCGTAGCATCGGCGTGCATAGCGATCATCGCCGCGCCGCTTCGCACCTTGGTATCACGCGGATTTTTGTTCGGCTGCCTTGTCCCCTGCGGGAAAAGGCCAACGCAGTATCCTTGGTTCAAAAGACGAATGGCATTTCGAACAGCACCAACGTCTTTTCCCGAGCGATCCACGGGAAACGCGCCCAATGCGCGGATGATCCACGAAAGCACGGGGATCTTAAACAGCTCCTTTTTGCCCATATAGCAGGGCTGGTGCTTTTTAAGCACCGCCGCGATCAGAATGACGTCGATCGCCGAAACGTGATTGCAGCAGACCAGAAGTCCGCCCTCCTCCGGCTCATTTTCCGCGCCCACCACCTTTATGCGGTAAAGCAAAAAAAAGATGGGCCTTAAGAGAAAGTGGAAAAAGCGGAAAAGCCTGCTCCGTCTATCTTTTTTTTTTGCCAGCTTACGCTCAATGATCTCGACGGCCTTGCTTATGCTCTCCTCCAGGGTATACTCCGAGGTGTCAAGAAGGATCGAGTCCTCAGCGGGAACGGCGGGCGCGATGTCGCGATTTCTGTCCTGCTCGTCGCGTGCGATCATATCCGAAAGGACCTCCTCATAGGTCACGCTCATCCCCTTTTGCAAAAGCTCTGCCACGCGGCGCTCGGCGCGCTTTTCGTTGGATGCGGTCAGAAAGATCTTGACGTCGGCACTTGGCAGAATGACCGTTCCGATGTATCTGCCGTCCATCACCACGCTGGTCGACGCGGCGATCGAGCGCTGGGTGTCCAGAAGAAAGCTTCTGACCTCGGGGATCTTGGAAACCGTGGACGCGTACATCGAGATCTCGGGCTCGCGGATCTTGTCTCCGAGGTTTTCGCCGTTGAGATACACGCACTGCGTGCCGTCCTCATATTTGACCTCAATGTGGATCCGGGGCAAAAGCGCGATCACGCCGGGCGCATCGGTCTGCTCCACGCCGTTTTCGCGGACGAAATAGCCGATGGTGCGGTAAAGCGCACCCGTGTCCACGTACACAATACCCATTCTGGCGGCAATAGCCTTGGCAATGGTGCTCTTACCCGCGCCGCTGGGGCCGTCTATGGCGATCTGAAACATGATATTCTCCTTTTAAATTATAAATTTCATTCCGTCGTACGAGGTCACAAAGCCCTTAGCATCGGCAATGGGTACAAAATCATCGTATACGACGTCAAATCCATTATGTGAAAAATGATTGCAAACAAATACCGTATTTTCATCCGCGAGTCCCATATCCATCATTCGGCGGCGAACCTGGACGTTTTCCGCAAGTCCCATATGACCTATATATGTTAGCGGACGCATGGCGTTGGTACAGTCAAGCGAGACAAAATCAAAATGAGGCTTTGCCTTTTCCCAATATTCCCATACCCCGTCAACAAAATAATGAGTGTCGTGCGCGTAAAGCATGGTCTTTTCACCGTCCGTGATCTGGTAAAACAGAGGAGAGCTACTCGTATCATGCCTTGAAGGGAGCGCGACAACGTGATATTTTTCTATATCAAGCTCATCAAACGGCGCAAGTGTGCGGTACATCAAGCGGCCGCTTTCGGGCAGCTTATTGACCCCTATTTTTTCAAGCTCGTGCCAGAC
>JAGAUC010000051.1 GCA_017621015.1 Clostridia bacterium
AACCCCGCCACTATGGCGGGGTTTTCGTTTTACAAAAAACAACCCAAGCAGGATAAGCCTTGCTTGGGTTGTTTTTTAGCACTGACGCATAAGTCTTATGAAAAACTCCACGGCCTTAGTCGCAGTTTCCAGCGGAATTCGCTCGTTGTTTCCGTGAATGGTTGCCCTCTCCTCGCTTGTCAAAGCCATGGCGGAGAAACGGTAGACCTTGTCGGATATAGTACCGTAATGACGGCTGTCCGAGCACTGCACCATAAGATAGGGCGAGACGATGCATCCCTGCCAGGTGGCGGAGATGGCCCTCTCTACTCTTCGATAGCCCTCGCAATCCGTCACGGAAATACGGCTGGGATTCATGCCGTTTGCCGCCTCCAGCACAACGCCATCGTCACCAATCGTCTTCTTGATATACGCCATTGCACTTTCCACCGTATCGGCAGGATTCAAGCGAATGTTGGACACCATTTCGGCGGTGGGCGGAATGACATTGGGGGCATCGCTTCCCGTCATCTGCGTAAACGCCACGGTGGTGCGCATCAGCGCGTTCATATCGCCACCACTCTTTTTAGCCAGCAGGTCGAGAACGCCCTTGAAGCACCAGAGATTGGCAAAGATCATACGGTACACAAAAGTTGAATGCCGTCCAAGCGTATCAAACATCTGAGCAACCGGCGCCGTGATATGCGACGGAAAGGGGTGATTTTCCACGCGACAGCAGGCACGCGACAAAAGTCCGACCGGGGTGTGGGGCTTGGGCGCGGAGGCGTGGCCACCGCTCGAAGCCACCTTGTACTTTAAGTTGAGCATTCCCTTCTCGGCAATGCCGACCATGGCACAGGGGGTCTTAACGCCCGGGAAAACCTTTTCCACGACCGCGCCGCCCTCGTCGACTACCATCGAAAGCTCGATTCCCTTTTCCTTAAAGTAATTGACAATGTGCAAGGCACCCTTGCCATTGACCTCCTCGCCACCCGAAAAGGCCAGATACACGTCGTTCTCGGGCACAAAGCCCTCGGCAATCAGCGTGTCGGCAGCAGAGAGGATGCCGTTAAAGGTCACCTTGGTATCCAGCGTGCCTCTGCCCCACATCACACCGTCCTCAATGACAGCATCAAAGGGGGGCTTTTCCCAAAGCTCCTCACATACAGGAACCACGTCAAAGTGCGCCATCAGCACCGAGGGCTTCCCCTCGGTCTTGCCGCGAAGGTGGTAAAGAAGGCCTCTGTCCTCAAAGCGGATGAGCTCGCAGCTCTCGTGCACGTGGGGATACAGCGTTGGCAGAAGCGTGTACAGCTTTTCAAACTCCGCCTCGTCCTCCTCGTCGTGCGTGGCGCGCGAAACTGTTTTGCATTTCACAAGCTCGCCGAGTGCCGTGATCGCCCTTTCCTTGTCAAAGCTCTCCACCGAGATTTCCAGCGGTTCAGTCGCCCTTGGCTGAAACCGAAGCGTACGAATGAGAATGACCGCCACAAAGGCAATCACTGCTACCAAAATGAACATTCCTATGTATAGCATAATAAGTTCCTTTTAATTTTCTTTTTCGGAGCCGATGGGATTCACAATACTGTATCCGACGTTTACAAGATGGTCTGCCACACGCTCAAGACCGGAGATTGCCGAGGAATAATACGGACTTACCTCAAGCGTACAATGGCCCTCGGCAAGACGCGAGAAGTGGCTGGCGATCAGATCCTTTTTCATATCGTCAACGGTGTTTTCCAAGACAACAAGCTCGGAAAGGCCATCCTTCCTCAAGGTTTCAAACGCCTCCTTGGATATGGCAAGCATTTTCAAAACACTTTCGCTCATTTTTTGGATATCGGTTCGCGCCTTTTCTGAGAACTCGAGCTTCTTACCGAACATTTCCTCGCCAATTTCGTAGAAGTTCTCCGCGTGGTCACCAATACGCTCAAGGTCATTGAGCACGTGGAAATACGAACCGATAACTCGCTCGTCGCTCTGCGAGGCGCCCACCGAAAGCTTGATCAGAAATTTCGTCAAGGCACCGTTTGTAAAGTCAATGATCGCCTCATTGCTTCGGATCCGCTCGCCGCAAGCCAGCGACCCCGTTTCCATCGCCTCAAAGGAAAGGTTCATATTTTGCTCCACGAGACTAAGCATATAGTCCATTTCCTTCTTGACCTGCATCAAAGCGATCGGAGGGGTGGACAAAAGGCGGTCGTCAACATATTTGAGCGTGCGGATCTCCTCGTCTGCCTTCTTATCCTTGATAACAAGGCTCGAATATTTGACAAGCCATTTTGTAAACGGAAGCAAAAGTAAAGTCGTTGTCACGTTAAAGACCACGTGGAATACCGACACGCGCATCTGCAGGGACATGGGATCGTCGCCCGGGAACAGGGAGACAAGCAGATTTACAGCAGGCTCCTTGAAAATCCAGATCAGCGCGGTGAACAGCGCCGTACCAATGACATTGAAGGTAAAGTGAATGAGCGCCACGCGCTTGGAGTTGGCATTGGCCCCTACGCAAGCCAAAAGCGCGGTCACGCAGGTACCGATGTTGGCGCCAAGAATGATAAAAAGTGCAAGCTCCAAAGGAAGCACGCCTGTGCCGACCATCGTGATAACAACACCCGTAGCGGCCGACGAGCTCTGGATCAGCGCCGTAAAGATAACGCCAACAAAGATCAGAAGAAGTGGGAAATTGATCGTCTTGAAGATATTGGTAAACAGCATCTCCACCAGGGGATTGCCAAACGCCTGCTCGCTGCTCATCACATTAAGACCGACGAAAATGAGACCCAGGCCCGAGCAAAGAAGGCCCGCAAGCTTGATCTTTTCACTCTTGAAAAAGCCCATCATAACGCCGGCAAACGCGAAGAGGTACATAAGCATATTGAAATAGTCATTTTTGAGAGCCACAAGAACACCGGTTATCGTGGTACCGATGTTCGCATCCATAATGATCGGGGTCGCCTGCATCAGTGTCATAACACCGGCATTTACAAGACCGATCACCATGACCGAGGTGGCAGATGAGCTTTGAATGATGGCCGTAACGCCCGCACCGATACCAACGCCGGACAGACGGTTGTTGCTGATCTTTTCCAGCATCCGCTTCATTCCGCTGCCCGCGCTTTTTTCCAGTGCGTCGCTCATGAAGTTCATACCGACAATGAACACTCCAACACCGGCCAAAAGCCAAATAAGGCTTTGCAAAAGCTGTAGGATTTCACTTCCTGTTAACATAAATTCTCCTTGATTTTTAAATCCAATTCTTCTTATAAAGTATTCTTGCGTAAATGAGCGTGAAGACCACACCGACCGGAACCATAATGCCCACCGTTCCCGCGTTAAGCGCCGGGACGAAAACAAAGGCAAGGAGCATCAAGGCAACGGGAGCCGCCGCCAGCTTGATGTTCTTGGAAACGAACACCACACCAAGCGCACCGAAAAGTGCAGGAAGCATCTGGTCAAAGGCAGGCTTGATCACGGGAGCCGACAAAATGGGATTGAGCGGCACAATGAGGATCACGCCAAGAATGATGATCAGCGTAGTCACGATGGAGGAGACCGCAATGGCTACGGTGGAGATGATCTCGCCATCCTCACTCTGTGCCTTGACCTCGGCATTCTCCAGCGCGTTCAGCGCGCAAGGAAGCTTGAGGTTGGAGATATTGCCCGTGACAAAGGAGAGGTACGAGCCACCGGCACCCAGCATCGGAATGTAGGTGATGGTCTCCACCACACCAACCGCCCAGTACATCGGAGCCGTGGCGATCAGACCCTTGATCACGCCCGTCCAGTTGGGCAAGGCACCAAAAAGAACGCAAAGCACGATCGGGAATGCGAGAAGGACCACCATGACCGAAAGGTTCCAGATGCGTCCATCTCTGTGAACGCTGTCCATATACGTCATATTCTGATTTTTCATACGATCGCACCTCCAAGCCACGAGGTCAGCGGAAGGGCCGCCACCATACCGAGCACCATACTGATGGGAAGCGCGTAGTCACTCAGCCACTTCCACTTAAGCTTTTTCATAAGCAGGCCGCACACCGCCATGATGAGCGCCGACACGACCATAACCAGCACCGGCACAAGACCGGACGTAGAGGTAAAGCTTTCCCCCTTGCTGTTTGTGAAAATGCCGTTTTCCGACGTCCAAAGACGCGAAAGATCGCAAAAAACGTAGCCGACAAACGCCGAGATCATACCGATGAACAGCGCGTTCTGCAAAAGACCGCTCCACTTGGCATCCTTTTTCTCAAAGCTCACAAGACCGCCCTGGATCTTCTTTCCGAGAACCGGAACCAGCCAGATACCTACCATAATGGAAAGCGTCATGACGATGGTGATCGTGATGTAAGAGGAGGCGTCCATATTGCCGGCAAATTCGCCCAGCGTTTTGCCCATACCCGAGGCGGCGTTAGCGGCGGCAATGGCCTCATACGAAAGCGAGCCAACCACCGAAAGGCGAAGCCACGGAAGCGCGATGCCCAGTGACTGCGAAAGCGAGATCACGGCAATGACAATGGATACCGCCGGCGCAACGGTAAAAATGGCGGCGGAGCGAATGGTCTTTTTGATCTTTGTCATATCCATTCCCTTTTCCTTGGCGCGTCGAATCGCCTTGACAAGGAAATAGACCGATTGTGCCAAAACCACGGCGACAACGATACCGACAAGTACAAAAAGAATGGGATGATTTACGTGAAATTCCATATTTTGTTCCTTTCAATAAACATTACTTTTATTATATCTCATTTGTCGCCTCTTGTCAAGAAAGGAACTTTTCAAAAATCGGTTGACTTTTGAGATTTTGCGTGATATAATGCAAACGATATAAAAAACAAGGAGATTACCCATGAATTTTGAGACTTACAACGAGGAAGTTTATTCGCTCTTAAAGGAGCTTTGTGCCATCCCTGCCCCCTCACACCATGAGGAAAAGCGTGCGCAATACTGCAAAGCGTATTTTGACACTTTGGGCTTTGACAAGGTATATATTGACGAGGCCAAAAACGTGGTCTGTGAGTGGAACTGTGAGGGCTCGGACGCCATCACAGTTTTTGCCGCACACACCGACACCGTATTTCCCGACACCGAGCCCATGCCCTATTACGAAAAGGACGGCAAGGCCTTTTGTCCCGGCGTTTGCGACGATACGGCCAGCGTTGCCATTCTGATGGTAGCCGCCAAGCATCTGAAGAGTCTTGGACGCGCCCCCAAGCACGGACTTCTTTTCGTTGCCAACTCCTGCGAGGAGGGACTTGGCAATCTGAAGGGGACACGAGAGCTCATGAAAAATTATGAGGGCAGGATCTCCTCCTTCATTTCCTTTGACAGCGATCTCGACATCATTCACGATTCTTGTGTCGGCTCGCACCGCTACGAGGTTGAGGTACTTACCGAGGGCGGACATTCCTTCGGTGCCTTCGGCAACGAAAATGCCATTGCCAACCTTGCCAAGATCGCCACAAAAATTTATGAAATTGAGGTTCCGAAGCTCGAAGGAACCAAAACCACCTACAACGTGGGAACCATTGAAGGCGGAACAAGCGTGAACACCATCGCACAGAGTGCCAAGATGCTTTGCGAATACCGTTCGGACAACGTCGATTGTCTTGAGTATATGAAGGCGCGCTTTGAGGCCATCTTCAAAGAGGTGGAAAACGAAAAGGTGAAGGTGAACGTCACGCTTGTGGGTAACCGCCCCTGCGCCAGAATGAAGGATCCGTCCGCTCAGATTGCTCTTTCGAACACATGCAAGTCCATCAGCGAAAAGCTGATCGGCATGCCCGTCACAAGTGTTTCGGCCTCTACCGACTGCAACGTTCCCCTCTCGCTCGGCATCCCCTCGGTAGCCGTTGGCGTTTGGAAAGGCCACGGATGTCACACCCGTGAGGAGTGGCTGGAGCTCGAAAGCCTTAAGCCCGGACTCCGTGTGGCCATTGATCTTATGGAATCCTTCCTTTAATGGAAATAGCAAAAGCCCCGCACAGTGTGCGGGGCTTTTTTATGTCTGATCTTAAATCAGTTGTTCGGGTTTACGTAGTCGATGTTGTAAGCCACGTCAAGCGTCCAGAAGTCACCTTCGGCAACCTTATTCGCCTCGCCGTCCGAGGACTTAAAGCGTACGTACAGCTTATTATCCGCACTACTTTCTCCGTTTCGGATCGAAACCCAGATATCCTGGAGCGTTACCGAATTGTCAGAGAACTTTCCAACGTTACAAAGATCGTAACGTGCATACGAGGTTACACCGGAATCACCGCCGTAATGAATAAAGCGGCTCGTGGCATTGTGAAGCACACTGATGCTGGATACGTCAAGCTTTCCAAATGCACTTTCCGTGCCATTGGATACACAGTCGGTATTGAAGACCTCCATTTCCGTACAAACGTCCTTTGCACCGTCAAAGCGGTTCATAGTAAACATAAGCAGGTAGTTGCTGGAGGTATCGATTCCAACATCCTTGAGCCAGGTATAGCTCTGGCGGTTCTGAATGCCGCTTTCCTGCGTAATGGTAAAGTGCTGAGTATGAATGACCAGAGGCGTACCGCGCTTTTCAATGTCGTCCGTCGGATCATTCGAGCTGGTTCCCCACTCATACATCATAGTCGTCTGATCGAAGGTAAGCGTATTACAAGTGATCACCTTCGCCTCGCCGCCCACGATATCGATCTCCACGCCGTCAGCAAGAAGCGCAACGGCAGGAATCCATCCCGCATCAGTAAGGTGTCCGTCCGTACCGTCAACGCCACGGATCCACTCGTCACCGTGCAGACCGCCCGTAAAGTCACCGGAGGAGGTTCCGTTGGTATTGCTCATTGTCTTGAGCGCCGTAGAAATCTCACCGGTTCCCAGCACGTAGAGCACCGGATTGCAGGTCACCGCATTTTCATTCACATCCGTCACCTCAACCAGGTGTGCACCGAGGATTCGGAAATTGCTGATGTTTGTGGTCGAGCTTCCGTTGTAGTTGGTACGATTGATGTCATACTGGTGAGTAAAGTTGTAACGAATGTAATACTTGCCGGAGGGATCGGAGGTCCGGATGTATACGTAGAAGGGATTATATCCGCTGGTCGCATTTGTGGAAGTAACCTCAACGATAATATCCTTCTTGGCCTCAGCGATCTCGTCTGCGGTAAAGAAATCATAGCTCTCACGAATATGCTTCGCAAGCTCGGCGCCCTGGATCGCTGCGCCGCCTGCGCTGGGATATTCGTCGATACCTGAGGTATCCTTTGTGAGATTGATAAAGCTTTCATCCATTGCGGAGATCTGCTCCACACATCCAACAAACAGGATCTCAACGCCGGCTCCGTATGCCGCACGGATGTCGGCAAGGAGGTCGGTGTAATCAAATCCGTTCTCGAAATCGATTACCACAAGATCGGGAGCATCTGCCGTAGCGGCAAACACCTTATCGGTATCCGAAATGAGGTATCTGGCTCCAAGCTCTCTTGCGGCAAGCACGGCGTATGCGCCCGTCGCATCGTCCTCATACGAGCTATAGTTCAGGAAGAGATTATGTCCAAGAAGCGCATCGCTACCAACGAATTCAATAAACAGATCCTTTGTCTGTGCTTCGGGAGCGGTAAAGTATCCCTTCACGTTTGCGCTGTTGAGCGTAACTGCGCCGTTTTCCTGCACGATGCGAACCGTATGCTTGCCGTCTGCAAGGCCGGTCTTGACCGTGTAATCCGCCGTTCCTGCGGAAACAAGGAAGTGAGGAAGCACCTGGCCGTCCACCATAACCTCAATACGTGCAGCCTCTTCCGCCGTAAGGTTCAGAACTACATCACCCTTGCCGCGGAACGTAAACTCAATGCCCGATGCGGGCTGATCCATCACAAGAACGCCGTTCTTGATTGCGGCGCCTCCAAGCGTGTTGGCACCGTGCGTGCTTACCAGCGTACCTGCCGTATGCGTGGTTGCCGCATAGCGATCTGCCCAGATGCGGGCGGCTACGCCGTAATTGTAAGTGGCCTTAGCAAGGTTGATTGCCGCCTCGGTATACTCTCCCTCCTCGGCAGTAACCAGACTGTGCACGTAAGCCCCTACGCTGTAATGCAGAGTCTGAAGCAGCGTGCCGTCAAAGGAAAGCTTGGCAACAAACGCCTGGTCAAACTGGATCGCATACAGATCCTCGGCATATACGCGGTAGGTATTGCCCGACTGAAGCACGAAGCTATCAGACGTGTAGATCTTTCCGTTGATATCAACGGTGGTCTTTGCAGGATCGGTCGTCGTAAACTCAAACCAAAGGTTGTTTACGTTGTAGAAGCGAAGTCCCGCAAGGGTAAAGGTAACACCCTCCACCTTATTGTGTACGGCTGTCGACTTGGGCGTGTAAGCCGGAAGCACGAAGGTAGAGCCCTTGATGCCCTCATTTACAAGAGCATCGGTGTTGTAGCCAAGATATGTCTGTGCACTTGCGCAGTAGGTAAGAAGGTCACGCAGAAGGGTCTTAAGCTCCTCGCACTTCTCTTCCTCAAAGCCAAGCGAAGCCGCATCCATGGCCAGAACCTGCTGGCAGTAGGACAGGATGCTGTAGTTATCGTAGGTAAACAGGACATCCTCACCGTTTACAAGCTCGACCGAGATGGCATCGCCCGCACACTGCGGAGCAATGTCCGAATAAACGAAGCGGTAGAGACCAAGCGCCTCGTCATAGGTAGAAGTAAGCTCTGTGGTATTGCTGCCTCTCGTTACACGAAGGACGGAATCGGCAAACCTGCTTCCCATATTGGCATAGAAGTAAAGCGAAAGATCGGTTCCTGCGGAAAGTGCCACATTCGTGATCTGACCGCCCTCGGTGATCGTATAGGTGACCGCCGTCAATGTCTCGCCCGCAAATTCCTCACCCTTAAAGGTGATCGTACCGAACGAGATCTCCTCGCCCTCGGACTTTTCAAAGCTTCCATTCGATTTCACGATCAGAGAATATCCGTTTTCCACGATCTTGGCCGTGTCGCCGATATCCAGCACGGTGATGGTTGCATCCGAAACAAGCTTGATGGGATTTTCACTTCCTGCAACGGCATATGCCTCGTCCACCGTCTCGTAACGCATGACCTTGCCGTTCACGTCAACCTCGGCTTCGGCAGGAGCCCACTTAAGCGTGCCGCTTGCCGTGACCTTGGCCACATTTCCGGTATTGGCATCGACGATACCGTTCAGAACGGTGCCTACCTCATAATCGGTTGCCACATTGGCGATCTTGCCGGTCGTGGGGAAGGAAACACCAACCGAGCCGGTGAAGCCGGCAGCGATATTAAGCGATTCCCCGCTTCTGTGATCTGCGTGAAGAACGAGGTCGGCACCAAAGTAAAGATCGTTGCTATACGCACTGCCGAGCTTGATCTTACCGTAATTGTTACGGATCGTAGCATCGCCCGAAAGATAGACCTTACACTGCTGACCGCGAATAAAGCCGACAGCACCGTCAATGAAAACGTCTTCCTCCTGACCGCTCATCATGGAGGTTCTCTCCGAGATGTTACCGGCAATGAGGCCGCCCTTCATCGTAAAGGTGGCAGCGCCTTCCATATAAACTGCGGCGCCGTGTGACGTTCCCGAGATGTGAGATGCCTTACATCCGGTAATGATACCGCCGTTCATCGTAAAGGTAGCATACGTTTTCCCGTTGTTGCCATTGTTCATACCCAGGAAAATGGCAGCGCCCTTCTGTCCGATACAATCGCGGATCACCGCGCCGTCATTCATCACGACATGACCGTACGCCGCATAAACCACACCGCCACTTGCGTTCGACTTGGAGTTCTGAACGGTCGTTCCGCGATCGAAAACGACTGTATCCGTTGTCTCGCCCGTTGCGGCAAACGAGACCACCGCACCGGTTACACTTGCGGTAAGGCTTGCGCCGTTGCCGTCCAGCGTGATGTCCGCGAAGGTCAGCTTACCGCTACCCACCTTAAACATAGAGAAGGAGGTGTACGTAGCTCTCTGAATGGTATAGATCTTATCGCCATCAACGCCGTTAAGCTCACCGGGGA
>JAGAUC010000052.1 GCA_017621015.1 Clostridia bacterium
AAAAACTGTTTCGGATCTATGGTATATTCCGCATTCAGATCCCACACGCAAAAGCTGCCGTGATCCGGGATCTGAAAACGTTTTCTGGGATTTACGCTCATAAGATCTATGAGCTTCTCAAGCGAGAGGATTCCCTCCTTAACAAGCAAGGTATACATGACCGGGAACGCCGTCTCGATTCCGACAACGCCCATAAGGCTTCCGGCAAGACCCTTTGACTTTTCCTCGGCGCTGTGCGGCGCATGATCGGTGGCGATCATATCGATGGTTCCGTCAAGCACGCCCTCAAGAAGTGCCACGCGGTCCTCCTCACCTCGGATGGGCGGATTCATTTTAAAGCGTCCGTCCTCCTTCAGCATCGAGTCATTCATCACAAGGTAGTGCGGTGCGGTCTCGCAGGTGATGTCCAGCCCCTCGGCCTTGGCCGCCCGTATCAGCGCCACGCTCTCCTTGGTGGAAACGTGACAAACGTGATAAGCACAACCGGTCTCCCTAAGAAGCGCAATGTCGCGCTCGACCTGCCGCCACTCGCTCTCCGAGCAAATGCCCTTGTGGCCGTGCGTCCTCGCGTACTCGCCGTCGTGGATATATCCGCCATTTAAAAGACTGTTGACCTCGCAATGCGACACGATGATCTTGCCAAGCTTTTTGGCCCGAAGCATCGCCGCGCGCATCATCTCCTCACTCTGCACGCCGCGTCCGTCATCCGAAAAGCCTGCCACAAAGGGAGCCATCGCTTCCATATCCGAAAGGACCTCGCCCTTTTCCTCCACCGTGATGGAGGCGTACGGATGAACGCCGATCACAGCTCCCTTCTTGATTGCCTCCAGCTGGGGAGAAAGCGTCCCAAGGCTGTCGGGCACGGGATTCAGGTTTGCCATACTGCATACGTCGGTATATCCGCCATGTGCCGCCGCACGCGTTCCGCTTTCCACCGTTTCCTTATAACAAAAACCCGGCTCACGCAAATGCACGTGAACATCTGCGAAACCGGGAAAAATACCGTAACACTCGGAAATGGAAGGAGAAAACACTTTCGGCTTTTCGGCGTTGGCGAGTCTAATAATTTCATCGATCGACATTCCTTCAAAAAACCGCATACTGCCTCCCATTTTTTTAATTAATTTATCTATAATAATATACTATATATTTTCCATTTTGTCAAGGGAATTTTACACTACTTTTTCAACAAATTTTTGTAAATTTCTTTTTCTCCCTTTGGCGACAAAAAACAGTTTGAAAAATCAGCCCCTGCAAAATCCCGATTTTTTCTCCTATACTTCCTCCGCTTTCCCAAAAATAGGCTAAAATTGTAAAATATTTACAAATTTTAAATTGGAAATTTGTGGAATATTTTATCTCGAATGCTATTGCATTTTGTGGAAAAATATGGTAAAATTGGTAATGGAAAAATTATCCAGTATCAAAAAGGAGGATCTGTAATATGGAATATTCCACCAAGCTTCTGATCGCAGACGAAAATCCCGCCGGAAGGAAGGCCCTGAAGGACGGGCTCATCAGTGCCGGCTACCGAAACATTGAGGAGGCCACCGACGGCGAGGATGCGCTGGTCCGCATCGGGCGTTATCACCCCGACGTGGTGCTCATTGACATTTGTCTTTCCAAGCTGGACGGCATCGGTGTACTCCGCAACAGTAAAAGCATCAATTTCGCGCCCGACAAGCCGCCCGCCTTTATTGTCTTTTCCGTCTTTTCTAACCCAAACACCTTTATTGAAGCGGCCAGCGCCGGTGCCGAGCTTTGTCTGATGAAGCCCTATAATCTTGCCAGCCTTTGCGAGCACATTCACTCCATTGACTCAAGTCGAAACAAAGGGCTTCATGTGGTCAGCGAAAATGCACCGGCCTCCGACATTGAGACACAGGTGACCAAGATCATTCATCAGATCGGCGTGCCTGCGCACATCAAGGGCTATCAGTATCTCCGCACCGCCATTCTGATGACGGTCAACGACAGTGACATCATCAATTCGGTGACCAAGGTGCTCTACCCCTCGGTTGCCAAACAATACCGTACCACGACCAGCCGCGTGGAGCGCGCCATCCGTCACGCCATTGAGGTGGCATGGGATCGCGGCGACGTGGACACACTCAACTCCTACTTCGGCTACACCATTCAGCAAGGCCGCGGCAAGCCCACCAATTCGGAATTCATTGCCATGATCGCCGACAACCTGCGCCTGCGCTACAAGATCAAGTAACCCTTTCCTTTCTCCTTCTCCATTTTTCCGTTCTTGCTTTTTGCCCCACCTGCAAAAAGCACCCCTCGGCGATACCGCCGAGGGGTTTTTTTCAGATTTTGATTTATCGGGGAGGGACGCGCGGGGGTACTTTTGAAAAAGTACCCCCACACCCCCTCAAAACTTTTTGGGGAGAAGGAA
>JAGAUC010000053.1 GCA_017621015.1 Clostridia bacterium
GCGGATCTTCTGTGCCATAAACTGCTGATCGTTTCTGTTCATCTTGATTACCTCTCTTTGTGTTTGATTGGCGGCGGTGTGCGCCTTGCTTGATTGTGTGCCTATTGTACCGCGCTTTCTTTCGCATTTTGTTTGCAAAATGTTTCCGAATTGTTAGAAACGGATTTTGAAAAAAATTTATCGGCCTTTTTGAAAAAAGGTATATTTTCTTTGAAATCCGCTTTTGATATTGACAGATAAAGAAGAATTTTGTAAAATGGTGCTAGCATTATGAAAGGATGGGATAATGTATGAGATTTGAAATCCGAAACGGATCGCTCTGCATAGCGGATAAGGGAGAGGTACTGGTTTCTGACATTACGGGCTACTTAAAGCACCCCGGCAAAAACTACAACGTACTTACGGTTTATGCCACGGGTGAATGGACGGTAGAGGGAAATCGGGCCTTTTGCGACAATCTTACCCTTGAGATGGCTCCTTGCGCTGACGGATTTTTGATTCGCTCCACCTTCCGAAACCTCGGCCAGGATATTACGGTGCCCTGTGATTTCACGGCCTTTGCGGGTACGCTTTGCCGAACGCCTGACCGTATGATCGTCAACCGTCCCATCAACCGCAACGGCATGAGTGTGTGCGAGATGCAGTCGACGATCGATACCGTGCGCACGGTCTATGGCGCCGTGTATACCAGTGCCGAAAACACTGTGTTTGACACGGTGGAGGGGGATGCCTTTGTGTTCGGCGCGGCAACCTACAACAAGTATTTTTCAAGTGTGACGGTGAGCCGAGACGGCTTTATCACCGCCTTTGGCAATACCGAGCTTCATACCCTTGGAAGCGGAGACAGCGTTACCTCGGAGTGGTTTTTGCTTGCACCCTGTGAGGACTGCGTAAGCGGACTTGACAAGTTTGCGCGCGAGGTGGCAAGGCTTGCGGGCGTTACGCGCTCGGAGAGGGAAAACCCCTTTGGCTATTGCTCGTGGTATTACTACGGAGCCGGTATTTCTGCCGAGAGGATGCGCCAGAATATGCAGGTGTTGACCGACCATAAGGAGCTTCTTCCGGTCAAGTACATTCAGATCGATGAGGGCTGGAATGATGGCTGGGGCACCTGGGAGGCCAATGACAAGTTTGGCGATATGAAGGCGTTTGCCGATGAGATCAAGGCCTCCGGCTATATTCCCGGCATTTGGATCGCACCCTTTGGCTGTAAGCCGGATATTCCGCTTGCCGACGAGCATCCCGATTGGTTCGTAAAAAAAGCTGACGGTGAGCCCTGGAAGGGGAATGCACTTTGTCTGGACTACACGCACCCCAAGGTGCGCGAATATATGGGTGGCATCTTCCGCCGTCTGTCCTATGATTGGGGCTTCCGCTATATTAAAATGGACATCATAACGCCCACACTTGCCGCAGGAAGGCATTACGATCCCGACGCTACGGCGCTGGAAAACTACCGTCTCGGACTCAAACTCTTCCGTGAAAATGTTACCAAGGACACCTTCCTTCTTGGCTGTACCACGCCCTTTGGCGGTGCGATCGGCCTTGTGGACGGTATGCGCGTTTCGGGTGACGTGTTTGAGCGTTGGGAATCACTTCGTACGGTGTTCAACGCCGTTCTTAAGCGCTACTATTATCACAGAAATTATTATCTCATCGATGCGGACTGTCTCATCATCCGCAAAAAGGAAAACGAGGACGGGGAGTGCTTCCGTCTTTGCACGCGTACGGACGATGAGATCCGCACGTATGTGACTGCTATGGCGGCCTCGGGCGGCATCCTGATGCTTTCCGATAAGCTTCCGCTTCTTTCCGAGCAGCAGCTTATGCTGATCTCCAAGCTGTATCCTGTGACACAGGAATGTGCCCGTCCGCTGGACCTTATGGATTCCTTTATTCCCGGCGTTCTGGACTTTGGCAAGAAGGGGGCTACCCGAACGGTGGCACTCATCAACTGGGGTGATGCGCCCCGTACCATGTCGGTGGAAAACAAAGAGGCGTTGGTCTGGGAATTCTGGAGCGGAGAATTTGGTGTTCATAAGGGCGGTATGTATTCGGTCACCGTTCCGGCTCGCGGCTCGCTGGTGCTGTATTTCACCGATCGCGACGATTTGGCCGTGGTCGGCTCGGACGCCTCGGTCGTTATGCAGACACCGTGGACAAAGCAAGGCGGGCGCCTTGTCGGTACGCCGATCAAGAGCGGGGAGACCGTGTACGTGGCCGCGCGCACGCCGCTTAAGGCAAAGGCGGCTTCACTGGTCCTTGAAAAGGATGAATACCGGATATACAAGGTCATTACCGACGGCGAATATACTCTGGAATAAAGAATGCCCCACGCTGTGCTTGTCACAGCGTGGGGCGTTTTTATTTTTGAAGGCAATAGGTGAAGCGAGTGGTGTCGCTAAGGATCATGCCCTTTGGCGGCTTTTTCAAAGCCAAATGCTCGGCAAGCGTGGAATCGGCCAAAAGCACGTAGCCGTTCCCGAGAGGATAGGAAAAGCTCTCCTTGGTGATGGGACCGTGGTTGCCGAGGATCAAGACCTCGGCGTCCTCGGTTTGGGAGCAAAGCTCCGCATAGAGCGCCTCATCCTCGTGAACGGACTCGGCCGCGTAGATCAGCGTTTGGCTGTGGGCGCTTGCCGAAAGATAAAAGGTGGGATGTGTCGAGCGCTTGAGATACACCTCTCTTGAAACCTCAAGCGTAAGCTCCCCAAGGGTAAGCGGCTTGCCGCGGTCATAAAGTGTGACCTTACAGTCTTGCCTTTCTGCTTCTGTGATAAGCGCCTCTAGGATGCCACCCTCGGTCTGAGTTTGCGGCAGGGGAAGATAAAGCGCGCGAACCGTTGTGTTTGCCAGCAAACGAGAGATGCTACGGATATGATTTTGATGGTAATGGGTCAAAACAAAGGCAGAGATCTCGGTGCTACACCGCTCGGCAAGAAGGGTACGTGCCCGGCCGATCACGGTGTAGGAGCCACTTGAGAGGTCGAGAATTACGCTCTCCTCGCCTGCGGTAAATGCGAGCAAGGCGTTGTCCTCTTGTGCCAGATAATCTGCTGTTACGGTATCGGGCGAGGGGATTCGTAAAAGACAAAGAAAGACGGCAAGCGAGAGAATGGCCGTTCCCATTGCGGCGGGAATCAGCCATTTCCGCCTTAGCTTCACGATCAAAAGAATAAGCAGGATCAGCGAGAAGATGGGAACGAAAAAATCAAAAAAGCGATGTCCGAGCGAGACGGTGATGCCGTGCAAACGCGAAAGGGCGGTGACACCCTCCAGGATCATGTGCGAGATGCCGTACAGAATCCGCCCGAGCAAAAAGGCAAACGGCGGAAACCACGCAAGAAGAAACAGGAAGGGAGTCAGAAACAGGATGGCCGTGACCGGCGGCGAGAGAAGCAGTCCGCAGGGGAGCGCGACGAGCGAAAGCTCGTCAAAAGCCAGCCACATCGGGAAGAGAATGAAAAGCTCGGCCGCAAGGGAGATGCATACAGCGGAGACTGCCGCGTAAACAAGGCGAAGCTTGTTCTTTTCCATCCCCTTTTTTCGAAGCCGCTCGCGAAAGGAATTCAAAAAATTCGAGGCGATCACAATGCCAAGCACCGCCAGCACCGACATCCACATCCCGATGTCATAAACTGAGGTGGGTGAGATCAGAAGCAGGAAAAAGAGTGCGAAAAACAGCGAGGTCACCGCATCGCCTTCGCCATGAAAAAGCCAGGAGAGGTAGACAAAGCCGCACATCAGAAAGGCACGGCAGGCCGAAAGCGCAAAGCCGGTCAGAGCCAGGTAAAAGAAGGTGACGAGCAGAACGGCGACACAGCGCCACTTCTTGCTTACGCCAAAGACGCGGAGCAAAAGATCGACAAACAAAACGATGACCGACAAATGCATACCGCTGATGGCAAGCAGGTGCGTGGTGCCCGTGCGACGGAAATCGCGCACGGTGGTATCTGCCAAGAGCTCGCGTCTGCCGAGAAACAGCGAGGAGATCAGATGCCCCTCCTCGCCGCCAACATGGACGTCGATGAGGTCCGATAGGATGCCTCGAAGTGAGGAAAGTGCCGAGGAAAACGGATCGGACGGCGTGTGCCCGATCACGGTGAAGCTTTCGTCGGTGGCTTCCAAGGTAGCCAGTATGTCATTTGCAAGCAGATACGGGGCGTTTTCGGCATCCTCATTGGCCGGCAGAATATAGAAATCGGCTTGGATGTTATCACCGACCGAAAGCTCAGCGTCAAAGGGAAAGGTGATCTTGCTTTGGACGACCAGGGTGGTTTCACCGATCCGCTCTACCCTCGCAAGATACGAGGAAAGATAGCTTTTAGAAGCAGTTACTTCCTGAATTTCCAGCCTGCAGCTTTGAGCCTCATCTTTGAACCGGGAAACGGTTTCCAGCTTTCGGTCAATGGAGAGGTAGGACTGAATGAGCGCGAGCGCCGCGAACAAAAGGGCAAGAATGGGAGTAAGCAGCTTTGGGTGAAAGCGCCCTTTAAAAATCGGCACTGCCAGAAGCAATGCCGATAGAATAAGCAAGAAAAGTGCCAGCGGCAGGTGAAGAGGCAGATGTCTTGCCGTCAGGCAGGCACCGCCGACCGAGGCCGCCGCAAAAAGGGCACAGAAAAGTGCGAGAGGGCGTCTGTAAAACAGATTCATTCGCCGAGATAGCGAATCTCACACTCAAGCTCGACCGAATACTCGAGGAAGACCTTGGTTTTCACGTAGCTGACAAGACGCATCACGTCCTCCGCCTTGGCACCTCCGCGGTTAACGATAAAGCCTGCGTGCTTTTCCGACACCTCCGCGCCACCGATGCGGTAGCCCTTAAGACCGCATTTTTCAATCAGTTCGCCGGCGTAAAATCCGATGGGACGCTTGAAAACGCTGCCTGCACTCGGGTATTCCAGCGGCTGTTTTTCCTTGCGCGTGCGGATGTTTTCGTTCATTTTGGCAACGATATCCTCGATCTTTCCCGGCTTCAGTTCAAGCATAACGGCAAGGATGATGTAATCGGGATTTCGGGTATAAATGCTTTCGCGGTAGCGGAAATCGTGCTCCTCGCGGTCGATCTTGCGGATGGAATCATTTTTGGTATCGTAGCAAATGGAGGAGACCACAACGTCCGAAAGGCTGCCGCCAAAGGCACCGGCGTTCATAAACACGCCGCCTCCGACGGTTCCGGGGATGCCGTAGGCAAA
>JAGAUC010000007.1 GCA_017621015.1 Clostridia bacterium
AACCAAAAGGACGTCGCCGCCTTGGCCTCCATTCAAAAGACCAACTATGAAAATGCGCTCGCAGGTGTGGAAAACGGAACCTTCAGCGGTGCGGTCATTTTGCCAAAGGATTATCTCAATGCCATTATGAGCGGCGATTTCGTGCGCGGCAAGGTACTATTATCGGACGGCTCCTTTATTGACGCCTCCCTGATCAGACGCGTGGCAAGAACGGGAGAGGGCCTGATACGCATGGGACAGTACGGCGTATTTGCAGGTGCGTCCGTGGTGGCAAGAAATTCCGAAACGCGCGAGATCTATGATATGTATATTCTTCAGATCAACGACTCTCTGATGTATGAAGCAAGCACCGCAAACGAACGCTACGTGACCGAGGAGACCACGGCATATTCCTCGTCCACGCTTCCGCTTGCCGAACATACCGTGCTCCTGATGCTTCTCTCGCTCGCCTCGCTCTCCACACTCTTTTTCTACCGAAGCACCACCGCCGACCTCTCCCCCGCGCTCACCGCAAGGCTTCGCGCATCGGGAGTGGACGCCGCATCCTTTCTTGTACCAAAGATACTTTATAACCTTTTGTTCCGACTTTTTCTCTGCGGCACGCTTTTGCTTGTGATCTCACGATTTTTCACACTCACACTCACGCCGCTATCTGTTCTGTCCTTTTTGGTGGCCCTTCTTTTGTCGAGCGCACTTGACACATTTATGGCCGTCTGCCTCGCGGGCAACCGCTTCGGCATCGTCCTGCTTTCGCTCTTTTTCCTTGTGCAGATGTTTTTTGCAGGCGGTATTTTACCCCTGCACTATCTTGCCGACCCCATCGCCGCAATCGGCCGCGTTTTGCCGCTTGGACTTGCCTTCCGCCTTTCCGCGTCACTCCTTGGGGCATCCCTCGCTCCGATCTCCGCTTTGCTTTTGATGCTGTGGCTGATTCCCCTGTGCTTACTTGGCGTCCACCGCCAAAAATGCATTTGCACGGAAGGAGGTAAATCGGTATGAGCTTTGTTTTGCTTGCCTTCAAGCGACTGTGTCGCTCACTCCCCTTCCTTCTGTCATTGCTTTGTCTGACATTGTGTGTAACCGCGAGCCTGTACGCCAACCGCGCGATCGAGCCGAGTACCGCAGGCTACGTGGCACTTGGAGAAGGTGAGGAGACCGAGGCCATGCTGATGCGTCTTTCGGGAAAGGGCTTTGTGCGCTACCAAACCCAAGAGACGCTCCGCGAGGCCATCGCCCGCGGCGAGATCGACTGCGGCGTGCTTTTCCCCGCCGACCTTGAAGAACGCATCACCTCGGCAAACCTTGAAAAAAGCATCCTGTTTTTGAGATCTCCGACGGCACCTCTCCCCGTGCTGTTCCGCCTTGAAATCGTAACCGAGCTTCTCACCTCGGCTTCTCCCTATTTCAGCACGCCGATTCTGGAAAAGCTTGCTCCGGGTGCCGATCTTGAAGACGAAATCGTAAACAGATACCGCTACGAAACGCAAAACGGCACGGGCTTTGTGTTTGATGTCGAGACCGTGTCGGGCGAGCCGCCAAAGGAAACGGGCTTTGCCGTTTCTCTTGCCGTAACGGTGCTTTCGATCTTCCTTTTCCTCATGCCGCTTTTGCAGGGCTGTCGTCTCTTTCAGCAAAGCTATACCGAGCTTGAAGGACGGCTCGGCAAAAAAACGGCACTACGTACCGTCTTTTTGCCCGAGGCTCTCACCTCGCTCGTCATGACCTGCCTTTTGCTCTGCCTGCTCCTTCCGCTTGGCGCAAAAATCTCGGGACAGACCGACTTTGCCGCGTGGCTTGTGCCCGCGCTTACCGCCGCAGTTCTTTCAGCGTCACTCGGTCTTGTTCTTCCCCTTCTTCTGCGCCGCGCCGATTCCTTGCAAATGCTCACCGTTCCCGTGCTTTTGCTGACGCTTGTGCTCTGCCCTCTGTTTATCAACCTCGCACTTCTTTTCCCGCAGGTAAGCGTGTTCAGATCACTTTTGCCAACCTATTGGATCTTTGCCGCCAAGGATGCACCGCTTTTGCTTGGCACTATCGCGATCCTCTCCTTGCCGATTGCTTGCTTTGTACTTTATCTTTCAAAATGCAGGACAAAAGATTGACAAACCCGTCGGTTCGTGCTAAAATATACTGTTACTAAATCACTCTCGAAAAGGAACAGTCATGCAACATTCCGCTTATATCTTTGACTTCGACGGCACACTCGTCGATTCCATGCCCTACGTTGCCATCGGTGTCAAAAAATTTCTTGCCGACCGCGGCGTCAATTACCCCGAAAACATTATGGAGATCGTTACCCCTCTCGGTTATCCCGCCTCGGCGGCCTACTATAACGAGCATTTCGGACTCTCAGTCACGGGAGAGGAATACCTCGACGAGCTTCAGGAATATCTCTACCCGCGTTACCAAAACGAAATTCCGCTCAAGGCAGGTGCCTACGAATATCTGAGGGCACTCAAGGCACGCGGCGCCACGCTCACCGTGCTCACAGCAAGCCCCATTCGCTTTGTCAAGCCCTGCTTTGAACGCCTTGGTATTCTTGATTGCTTCACTCACCTTTGGTGCTGCAGCGACTTCGGCATCACGAAATCCAACCCCGAGATCTATCTTGAGGCGGCAAAACGCCTTTTGGTCGAGCCAAAGGATATCGCCTTCTTTGACGATAGCTTTCACTCGCTCACCGCCGCAAAAGCGGCAGGTCTTTACACCGTCGGCATTTACGACGAGGTGGCAAAGGCATTTATCAAGGACGTCAAAAGGGTCTCCGACGTCTATCACGAAAGCTTTCTTACCGTAAAGGACATTTAAAAAGAGCTTGGTCGCAGGACCAAGCTCTTTTTATTTTTACTGTGCATCAAAGTAATTGACAAGTCCGATGATATGATCGTTCATTGTCTTAATCGAGTTAGCAAGCGGCAGATACTGTCCCTTGTAGACAGTCAAAACCGTTTCGGTATATCCGTTCGCGCTCTCCTTCTTTCCTATGAAAAATGCGCTGCCATTCAGTCCAACAAGGATCTCATTCTCCTTCGGCGCTGCACTTTCGGGATCCTCCACCTCATAGCTCATCGAGGACAAAAGCTTTCCGTTTTTATCGTAGGTGTAGATCGAAACGACAGAGTGGAAGGTCGAGTTATAAAGACCCTTGTTGACATTCTGATTAGAGGCAATGCCATCGCCGCTGTAAATCTTTTCATACTCGCCCACATTGGACGCGTAATAAGTCTTGCCGTCTCCATCCATAAAGGTGAGGGGGCCTGCGTTGGTGCCGTACATCATGGATGCCATATATACCGTCTTTCCGTTTGACAGCCGGAAAAGGCTCTGATCGTTATCGCGGAAGCGATACCACGTCCATCCCACGCAGGCCTGCGACTCAAGAAGCGCAAGCGTGTAGTGCTCATAGTAGTCTGCGCGGTTGTGCTGCGTCAGCACCTGAATGCCCGCGCCCACCGAGTTTGCCATCTTATAGCCGTTGGCATCGATCGCGTCCGCGCCCTTGGAGAAGAACTCAGTCACGATGAAGGGCTTGCCCGTGAAGCGATACAGATTGTTGATGGTGTCGCTCTTGGGGTTGAGACCGCCGTAAAGATTAGCTGTGATCAGGTCCGTGTAATGTCCTGCGGCTCTGATGATCCACTCCTCCACAAGCGAATTGAGGTTGGCACGCGAGCCGATATACATGTGGTCGGGATCGACACTCTTGATTGCCTCGCTCACCACCTTATAGTATCTCGCATACCAGAAGCCAAGGAACTCGCGGCGGATATCGTCTGCCTCGGGTGAATTGCGGAATTTCTCAAGCGTCGGATAGGGATCATTCATGCGCCTTGCAAGCCAAGTCCACGCCGTTGCATATGAGAAGGCATTGGTTTTCTCGCCTGCGTCAAGCGTGAGGTATTTATCCAACATATCCTCATCCGAAGGGAGCTCGTTGTCGGTCGTGTAACCGAGAACACGAGGATTACCGACGTAGCCGCCCGCTGTGATCTGCTCCGAAATAATCTTTTGTGCCTCGCGCTCGTAGCCGGGCTCAAAAATACATCTTGTGTTGTTGTGTCCCATCAAGCCGTCACCCGTAAGCGCATTTCTGCCGATCGTCTTCATATACGCGCCGACTGTACCGAAGTTTACGGCAACCGAAAGTCCGTTCTCCACCGCCAAAAGAGACGCCTCGTCACTTTCAAAGGCCGTATTGACGCCGATCGCCATCAAATCCCCTGAAATATTCTCAAAATAATTCTCCTTGGTACCGAATGCACTCAGTACGTAATCCTGCTGATTCATGGTGCCGCGGATCTTGACCTCGTTCATGCCGACCGCGAAATAGGGATTGCCGAGCGGGTCAATGATGTAAGGTCTGCCGCCGTGATTCTCCACGTGGAAGAAGCCTGTCGCCTCTCCCGTAAAGCCTGCGTTGGTGATGCCGCCATAGACGTCATATTCGGCAATATGTGACGCGTATTCAGACGAAAGAAACTCATTTGCCGCAATCGTGCCAAGCGTAGAGAGCGTACGCGCGAAACGGCTCTCTTCCCACTCGTCTACGGGAATCTTGTAATCGTTTTGTGAAGTAGTTCTCCATGCCAGCTGGATCCAAGGCATCTCCTTTGTGAAGTCGCCCGTAGCCTCGGTAGCACCGTAGCCGTTGGCGTGAAGGCCTTGGATCTCGTGATATACACTGTTTCCATTTTCGTCCTTGGGCCAGATCTCATCGCGAAGACCGCCAAACCACTCGTCTGCAAGATGCTCGGCATACCCCCAAGGCTCGTGGTCCGCATTCCCCTCATTGTTGTACTTTTCAAGACCCAGAGGATGCTCGTAGATCGAGCTTACAATCTCAAGATAAGGAATTCTTTCAGGAAGGTCTTCCTTGGAATACAGATAAATAAGCTCACCGGCATTGCCGCACTCCTTATGCGTCATACGGAAGGCTACGTCAAGCGACCCGTCAGCATTAAGCGGCTGCTCGCGCACATACTGCAAAACGTCCACCGAGAAAAAGAGCTTATCCTGCACGGTTGATTCCCCAATATACTCGAAGGTGGGAGCCAGCTCCTTTACGTTGGTTCCATTGAGCTCATGCTCGTTCCAATCGGTACCCGCACCGTGAACCACGATCTCATTATGAGGCGAGTTGATGCCGCGCACGCAAACGTATACGCGCGCCGAGGCAGCCGTGTCCACGATCTTGGCAAGCTCGGGAGAGAGCGTAAACTTATAGTAAGCCGCACAAGTCGGATCTGTGCTGGGATCGCCCGAGGTAATGCACTGAAGCGCGTGCTCTGCGCTGAGGTCATCCGCCATATAAGATCCCGATAAAAACGTCTCGGTATCGTCACTCACCAAAACCTTGTAAAAGCGCTCGTCAATGCGGGCAAACGAAGGATAACCGTCGGCATCCACGTCGCCACTATAGGTAAGAACGGTGGATTTACCATACCTACGGATTCCGTCCATGCCGAGAACGTAGGAGCGAACTACGATCTCAATGTACTCGTACGCAAGCTCGGCGGGAAGATCCTCGATCTCGATCGCCGCCGCGTAGTTATAGTCGTAAAGCTCTTTGACATTGTATGTTTTTCCGCTATTGTCCTTCAAGGTCTCATAGATCACCTTGCTTCTGTTTGAGATCGACTCGGCGAGAACGTTGCCTCCCTCGTCCTTCTGAAGCACGAGCACCTCATAACCGATACGGTTAAACTCGGTGCTGTCGACACCGAGAATGGCGCGAAGCGAGAACACGCCGTCCTTGACCTTAGAGGCCTGATATCCGATGTAGTCAGCCATGCCCGACTTTACCTCATCAACCACTTTCTCCTCCACCTCACCGACCACGTAATTGCTGTCGGTCTTTACAAACAAATTCTTCATTCTTGCACTCCATGAGTAATAGTTGTCAAAAAAGCGAACGCTCTCGGAAACCGAGACCGACGGATGAAACGGCGAGATATAAAAATCAAGCACCTTTTCTCCATTTACAAGCATCTCACACTGACCCGTTTTTGGCATGAAGACCACGCGAACGTTGTACCACTCATCCGTCTTAAACTGGAACTCGGTCTTTGAGCCTGCCGAGGTGCCTGTATAAACATAGCCCTCGCTGTCAAGACGAAGCGCGTTATTAGCGGGGGACTGACCGCCCAAGTTCCAACAAAGGAAGGACAAGGGACGGTCCTCGGGTGTGTACTGCTCGTCACGAAGGCCCAATGGGAACGCTTCAAAATAAAAATCTCCCCCCATGGAAAAGGTCTGATAGGTGCCAAGCACATTCTCTTTGTCATAAACGTAAAGAGCTCCCGTGCTTCCGTTGTGCCAATATAACGAGCCATCGCTCCCCACCTCAATGGTCCAAGCAGGCGAAAGCTTTGTCTCATAGCCCTCCTCGGTTTCGTCCAAAAAACTCCACGTAAGATCCTCTGCCGATGCCGCAAGCACAGTGCCGATCAGCAACGGAATCAAGATCATAACCCACATGGCCGCTTTTTTGAACCAATCTGATTTCATTGGATTTTTCCTCCTTTAAATGATAGCGTTCTTTTGATTTTTGTAAAGGGGTATGTCGTTTTTTTGTTGGAAATTTCGGTTTTTGATCTGTTTTCCCTGTTTATTTTATCATATCCGTCAGGCCATGTCTTTGGACAATGTTCAAAAATTTTTGCAGATTCTTAAACGTTTCGTTTGTATTATCCTTTTTTATTTTAACACTTCTCATTCTCTTGTAAAGGTAAGATATAGCAAAAAAATAGTATTTTTCAGCAAAACCCCCTCGCCAACTATGGTTGGCGAGGGGGTTCGCTTATTTTATTCTAAGATTATTTGTGATTGTGGGCCTTGATAAAGCCAAACAGCTTTCCAAGCTCCATCACCAAAAGCGGCACGAAGATCAGCACCACGCCAATGAGGTACTGCTGCCAGGTGAGGTAACGAAGGTTGAAGATGCCCTGCACACCGGGAACAAACAGAACAAATGCCATAAGCGCGGTGGATGCGAGTGCGGCAAGATTGAGGTTCTTGTTTCCGAACGGACCGATCTTGAAGAGCGAGTGCTCCGAGCGCATGTTGTACGCCTGAACGATCTGGCAGAGTGCAAGCACCATAAATGCCAGCGTCTGTCCGCCGATAAGATTCCACTCGTGTGCCTCATCAAGCAGAACGCCGTCGAACATATGAACAAGCTCAAGACCCGTTCCTACCCAGAACGCAACGAGCGTAAGAAGTGCGAACATTACACCCTGAATGGCCACACGGACACCAAGACCGCCCGCGAAGATACCCTCATCCTTGGGCTTGGGCTTGCGGTCCATGACGTCCTTCTCCACCGCTTCCATACCAAGCGCGATGGCAGG
>JAGAUC010000054.1 GCA_017621015.1 Clostridia bacterium
CAAAATGAAAAACAGAAATACGATTTTGAAATCGGTCTCCAAGCCCGGCAGATATTCGGGTGGCGAGTACAATCAGATCTTGAAGGACAAAAACAAGATCAAAGCCAGATGGGCGTTTTGTTTTCCGGATTCCTATGAGATTGGGATGTCCAATCTCGGTATCCGTATTTTGTACGGTGCTTTGAATCGGGAGGAGGACATCTGGTGCGAGCGCGTGTATATGCCGTGGTTGGATATGCTGGAGAAAATGCAAAAGCATCATCTTCCCCTGACGGCTCACGAGAGCAAGGATCCGCTTGTTGATTTTGATATCGTCGGCTTTACGCTTCAGTATGAGATGTCATATACCAACGTTCTTGCTATGCTGAAGCTGGCCGGTATGCCGATCTATTCCAAGGACAGAGGGGACGAGTTTCCCATCATTATTGGTGGCGGCCCGTGTGCCTATAACGCCGAGCCGGTGGCCGATTTCTTTGACTGCTTTTCCATTGGTGAAGGGGAAGAGATGTTGGTGGAGTTTACCAAGCTCTATATTCAAATGAAGGAGAGCGGGAACTATTCCAAGAAAGCGTTTCTTCACGAGGCGGCGCGTACGATCAAGGGACTTTATGTTCCTTCTTTCTACGAGGTTTCTTACCACGATGACGGTACGGTAAAGGAGTACCGTCCGATCTATGACGATATTCCCGCAAAGATCACCAAGCGTATTATGAAGGATATGGACGCCTCCTATTTCCCGGAAAAGGTGGTAATGCCTTATATTGAGACCGTGCACGACCGCATTATGCTTGAGGTCTATCGCGGTTGTATCCGCGGTTGCCGCTTCTGTCAGGCGGGTATGGTATACCGCCCGGTGAGAGAGAAGAGTCCCGAGGTTTTGAATCGCCAGGCGAAGTGTCTTTTTGAATCCACGGGATATGATGAAATTTCATTATCATCACTCTCCATCAGCGATTACACAAAGCTCCCCGAGCTTACCGATCAGCTGCTTGCGTGGACGGATGAAAATATGGTCAGCCTTTCCTTGCCGTCTCTTCGCGTAGACAGCTTTACCAAGGAGCTGATGGACAAGGTGGCATCGGTGCGAAGCGCCTCACTTACCTTTGCACCCGAGGCGGGAACACAGCGCCTTCGTGACGTTATCAACAAGAACGTGCTGGAGGAGGATCTGCTCCGCGCGGTAAACGTTGCTTTTGAATCGGGCAAAACGCAGGTTAAGCTTTACTTTATGATGGGCTTGCCGACCGAAACCGAGGAGGACCTTGAGGGAATCGTTCTGCTGGCCAAAAAGGTACTGGATGCCTTTTATAAGAATCCCAAGAGAAATAAGGCGCGTGCACCTCAGGTGACCATCAGTGTTGCTTGCTTTGTACCCAAGCCCTTCACACCGTTCCAGTGGTAGGCACAGGACACAGCGGAGAGCTTTGTGAAAAAGCAGGAGTTCATTGGCAGTAAGATCAACGATCGCAAGATCCGTTACCTGTTCCACGATCCAGGAACATCAAGAATCGAGGCGGTTCTGGCGCGGGGAGACCGTAAGCTGTCAAGGGCACTGGCCATAGCCGCCGAGGAGGGCTTTGTCTTTGATGCTTGGGACGAATGCTTCCATTATGACAAATGGTTGTCTGTCTTTGAAAAAGCGGACATCGATCCTTCTTTTTATGCCAACCGTGCATTCGGAAAGGACGAGGTTCTTCCATGGGATATCATTGATTGCGGTGTAGACAAGAGCTTTTTCTTAAGAGAGAGCCAAAAGGCATATGAGGAAAAAACAACACCCAACTGCCGTGAAATGTGCAGTGCTTGCGGTGCCAATAAGCTGGGAGGTGAACGGTCGTGCTGTCCGAAAGCAAAGAAGTAAAGCTCTGCTATACCAAAAAAGACCGGCCGCTTCTTGCAGAGCCGATTGGCATTCGCGTTCGCTTCCGTAAGGTGGGAGATCTTCAGTTCATTTCGCATCTGGATCTTCAAAGAACGATGCATCGTATTCTCTCTCGCGCTGGGATTCCCGTTTGGTACACCAAGGGATTCAATCCGCACATCAAGCTGGTGTTTTCCACACCGCTTTCCATCGGTATGCAAAGCGAGTGCGAAATGCTGGATATTCGCATTGAGAGGGAGATCTCATGCGAGGAGATCAAGGAGCTGCTCAACCGTGAGGTCACCGAGGAAATGAAGGTGCTTGACGTTTACGTGCCCGAAACCAAATTTTCGGACTACATCTGGTCGGAATATGTCATTGAGCTTGGATGCGAGGGGCTGTCTGCACAAACGGCAGATCAGATGAATGCACTTGTTTCCCGCCCGACTTGGATGGCCAGAAAAATGACCAAAACGGGAGAGAAAGAATTTGATATGATTCCTCTGGTCCGCACCTTTCACGCGGCATATTGTGAGGAGTCCAAAACTGTAAAAATTCATACCGTTTTGAACATAAGTAGCGACAACTACTTAAACCCCACGATCTTGCTGGATGCACTCTATAAGGAGTGCCGGATCGACAGTGACAACGAAGAGGATTTTTGGGTAACCATTATGCGTATCGGTGCCTTCCGCGAGGATGGCGTAACCCCCTTCAGATGATTTAACAGAAAGGAATATATAACCATGAAAAAGAGACTGGAAACCATGTGTGTGCAGGGAGGGTATACGCCTGCAAACGGACAACCTCGCCAGATTCCTATCGTGCAAAGCACGACCTTTAAATATGATACCAGCGAGGATATGGGCAAGCTTTTTGATCTTGAGGCAGAGGTCTATTTCTACTCGCGTATTCAAAATCCGACCAACTATTACGTAGCGGCAAAGATTGCCGAACTTGAAG
>JAGAUC010000008.1 GCA_017621015.1 Clostridia bacterium
CGCATCGAGGCTCGCGGCTCAAAATGACGTGAAGTTTAAGCAGACCCATTCTGCAAAAAGTTTTGCGGCGCTTTTTCAAAAGCGCCCCGCCGGAGGCACGTTCCCCTTGCAAACAAAACAAACCGATAAACTACAATTTACAGGAGTATTTATGAAAGCCAACCGTTTTTTGTGTTTTCTTTTTTTCGGACTACTTGTGCTTCCCGTCTGTCTTATTTTGTTGTGTCCGAGCGAGGACTTTTCCCCGACCGAAAACCGCATGCTTGCCACCTTTCCCACATGGAGCGCCGAGACGTTTTTTGACGGAAGCTACGCGGGGGGCATCGACAAATTTCTTGCCGATCGCTTTCCCTTCCGCGAACCGCTTTTGCGCGCCAAATCTGCCACCGAGCTTTTGGCAGGGCGACGACAAAACGGGAATGTGTTTTTCGGCAAGGATATGTACCAGATCAAACGACTGGAGGACTGCGATCTTGAGACGTTAAGACAAAATAAGCAGGCGGCTGATAGCATTGCCGCGCATTTGGAAAAAAACGGAAAGCCCGTGACCGTCCTCTATGCGCCACGCGCCATTGACATTCTCACAGACAAATTGCCAAGCGGCTATCCGCAAGGCGCGGCAGCAAAGCCGTGGACGGTTTTGCCACGCTCTCCGCTTTTTTCCGTTTTAAAGGAAAAGGCGGCGCGCGGCGAGGCGGTCTGGTACCGCACCGACCACCATTGGACAGCGCTTGGTGCGTATTATGCCTATGAATTTCTCGGCAATTCGCTTGGCTATACGCCGCTTCCGCAAAACGCTTTTCGCGTGGAGACCGTCAAGGAGGATTTTTTGGGGACCAGTGCCTCGGCGTCACTTTTTCCGATTTCAAAGCCCGACACCATTGTACGTTACCGATTTGAGGGGGACACGAATTTCACCGTCACCGACCTGTCCACAGGCAAGGAGTGCGAGGGCTTTTATGACGACGAAAAGCTAAGCACCTCCGATGCCTACGCCAGCTTTCTCGGCGGTAATTTTGCACATCTGCGTATTACTCAAAACGGCACCGTTGACCGTCCACTCTTGCTTGTCATCAAGGACAGCTACGCCAACTGCCTGGTTCCCTTTCTGGCGCGCCATTTTGATATCGAAATGCTTGACACGCGCTATATCCGAGGCGCCTCCTACCAAATGCTCGATGAGATCACCGCGGCCCCGGGCTATGCCGGCGCACTCCTGCTTTGGAACGCCGAGACACTTTGCAGCGATGCCGGACTTTTTCCCTTTCTTCCCGAATAAAAAAAGAGCCGATTGGCTCTTTTTTTAGTATGATCTTTATAACATGACCGCATCGGTGCGCAGATACTTACCGGCCTCTGCCGTCTTGGGCAGACAAAGCGAATACAGCGCATCCGCTCTTGCGGAAAGCTCGGCCTGCCGCCGCATGGCCTCGGCGCTCTCGGGATGCTTTTGACAAAGCGCCTCGGTGTCCGAGGGCTTAGTCAGGATCGGCAAATTCCGCTTTCGAAGCGAAGCCAAAAGCGCGCGTCCCGTCCCGTTTGCACCGAGCACCGTGGTGTATGTCACTCCGCGGTCGAGATCCTCCCAGGTAACGCCAAGCATAGCGGCCAGAATCGCGCGCCGTATGGTGGCATCGGGATAGCGCTTGGTCGCACATTTCTTTGTCATCTCGTCAAGCGTGCGGCTTTCCAGCGCCGCAGCGCAAAGCCGATGCTCAAGGCCACTTCCCAGCCCGGCAATGTGCGAAAGCGCCTCGGGCGCCGTCAGGCGGAAAAAGCCGAGGATCGCGCGCTCAGCATTTTTCGCCGTAGCCGGTGCCTCCCCACGCTCCCGCGCCGCTACAAGCTCCGAAAAGGCAAAATCGGGCATATAAGCGCCGACGCTCTCTCCCTCGGCCAGCGCCTTGCGAATTGCCGTTGCCGAGGCAAACGGAGAAGCTCCGAGCGCTTTTTCCCCAAAGCCGTCGCCCACACGAACAATGGGCTCTGCCGTCATATCTGTGTTCAGCCGCTTTAAGGCGCAAAGATATTCCACCGCAAGAATGTCGTTCGGCTGCAGCCTCTCGCCCTCTCCCAAAAGCGCGGCAAAATGCGCTGTAGCGCTTCCCTCACGCAAATCCACCGCCTCTTTTTGCTCGGCAAAAGCCTGCGAAAGCACACGATCGGCAAGCGCGGACAACCGCGCAAGATCTCCGCTCTCCGAGCCGAATACAAGCGTGCTTGTTCCCAGCATCGAAAGGATGCTTACACCCGCCTCCGCAAAATACGCCGCACTCGACGAGCAAAAGGGGGGCGGAAGCTCAAGAACCAGATCAGCACCGCCAACAAGCGCCATTCTCGCCCTTACAAATTTATCGAGGATCGCCACCTCGCCGCGCTGAGTAAAAGGACCGCTCATCACACAGACTACCGCGTCGGAGCGCCTCTTGGCCTCTGTCAGCAAATACGCGTGCCCATTGTGAAGGGGATTATATTCGCAAATAATACCGCTGATTTTCATTTTTATGCTCTCTCCTTGCAAAAAGTTGTGATAAACACTTGAAAAAGGAAAACTTTTGTAGTATAATAGTTTGTCAATATTTTATTAATTTGGAGGATTATGTCATGAATGTACTCGTAGTAAATGCGGGTAGCAGCTCGCTCAAGTATCAGCTTTTCGACACCTCGAACGATACCGTTGTTGCAAAGGGTCTTTGCGAAAGAATCGGTCTTGACGGTGCTATTACCCACAAGCAGCTCCTGGCCGGCAAGGAATATGCCGCTAAGGTTCCGATGCCCACTCACACCGATGCCATGAAGTACGTCGTGGAGGCACTTCTGAGCGCTGAGCACGGCTGCCTGAAGAGCATGGATGAGATCCACGCCGTCGGCCACAGGATCGTGCACGGCGGCCCTTGGTTCTCGCAGTCGGTTCTTCTGACCAAGGAAGTGTTTGACACGCTGGACCAGAAATGCCGCGACCTCGCACCCCTTCACACGGGCGCACACCTTCAGGGTATTCAGGGCTGTCTTGACGTTATGCCCAATACCCCTCAGGTTCTTGTGTTCGACACCGCATTCCATCAGACCATGCCCGAAAAGGCCTATATGTACGGTATTCCCTACCAGATGTATAAGGACTACGCCATCCGCCGTTACGGCGCCCACGGCACCTCTCACCGCTACGTTGCCGGCGAGATGATCAAGCTTCTGGGCGGCAAGGCTGAGGGCA
>JAGAUC010000055.1 GCA_017621015.1 Clostridia bacterium
CTGCTTCTTCGGCAGAAGCGAGACCCTCACCATCAAGGACGGCAAGCTTGACCTTGGTCAGTTCGCACACATCTACTTCATCGACTGGGACCACGTGGTTGCCCGTCGCAGACAGGTTAACGTAACCGTTATGGGTACGACTGAGGATGTGGGAGACAGAAAGGTGAACGGCGGCGAGGTTATCAACACCCGTCATAAGTTTACTGAGGAAGAGAAGGCATACGATATCCACTTCGATCTTCAGCAGCAGAGATAACCCATATGCATTTGATGGGAATCGACATCGGAACGACCTCGGTGAAAACCGGGGTCTTCGATGTATTATTGGAACAAAAGCTCTCGCTCATGGCGGATTATACGCTGGAGGCTCACGGAGATACTGTCGAGTTTGAGAGCGAGGAATACTGGAGTATCGTCAAGGGTGAGATCGAAAAGGCGAAAAAAGCGCTCGACATCGAAGCCATGGCGGTCGACACGCAGTGCGAAACGCTGATCCTCACCGATGAGGACGGCAATCCCGTCCGCAAGGCCATCGTGTGGCTGGACAACCGCGCCACAGAGGAGGCGGCCGAGATCGAGGCGCATTTTGGCCGAAAAAAGGTGTACGAGATCACGGGCCAGCCCGAGATCACGGCAACCTGGCCTGCCTGTAAGCTGCTTTGGGTCAAGAAGAACGAGCCTGACGTCTGGGCAAGGACTAAGCGCGTGTTTTTGCTTGAGGACTGGATCCTTTTTAAGCTGACAGGGCGCTTTGTCACCGAAAAAACGCTGCAATCCTCCACCATTTATTTTGACATCCGTAAGGGATCGTGGTGGAAGGAAATGCTGGACTATATCGGCGTGGGCGAGGGGATGCTCCCCGAGCTTTTGGACAGCGGAGTAGCGGTGGGCGAGTATCAGGGCATCCGCGTGGTGACGGGCGCGATGGATCAGGTGTCCGGCGCGATCGGCGCGGGCGTGGTCAAAAGAGGCATCGTCAGCGAGATGACCGGCACGACTATGGTCGTGTTTAGTCCGTGTGACGAGATTCCCGCGTTTGACGTGAGCAGTATTGTGCCGTGTCATTACAATTATGATGGAAAATATTGCTTGCTCACCTGGTCGGCAACGGCAGGTATGGCGTTAAAATGGTTTAAAAATGCGCTTTGCGAGGATTTTTCGTTTGCCGAGCTCGATGCACTTGCCGAAAAGGTGGATAAGGGCTGTAACGGCCTTACCTTCCTGCCGTATCTGTGCGGCTCTACCATGCCCAAGTACAATCCTGCCGCGCGCGGCAGCTTTACGGGGCTTACGCCGGAGCACACGAGAGCACACTTTGTTCGTAGCATTATGGAGTCCATTGCTTGCACGCTCAAGGAAAATCTGGATTATCTGGATCTTCCGGTCAGCGAGATCCGTGCGATGGGCGGCGGTGCCAACAGCCCGCTTTGGTGTCAGATGAAGGCAGACATTACGGGCAAGAGACTGGTTACCTTGAAGAATAAAGAAACGGCTTGCCTTGGCGGCGCGATCCTGGCCGGTGTCGGTATTGGCGCGTTTGCTTCGGTGGAATCGGTGGCAGACCGTATTCTTGCGAAGGACGTGTATACGCCCTCGGGCGAGGACTACACCGAATCCTTCAAGAATTATCAAAAGGCAGACCGTATGCTGAATGTATGATCTACCAAAAAAACCACGCAAATTTGCGTGGTTTTTTTATAAGATCCGACGTTGTCGGCTACCGCTCTGTCCGATCGGATTTGAATTTGCCGGGCGAGACACCGACCTGCCTCTTGAACTGCTTACAAAAGGCATAGGTGTCACAGTATCCGAGCTCGTCGGCGATCTCCTTCAGTGGCAGATCGCGGTCAAGGATCATAGATTTGGCGGCATTTGTGCGAAGCTGGATGCGGTATTGCTCAAGCGAACACCCAAAAACGCGTCGGAACTGCTTGCGGAGCGCCTCGTATCCCATGCCGCACTGCTTGGCGATCTCCGACAGGGGGAGGCCGACACGAAGATTTCTCTCCAATACCTCGCTGACCCTTTGCTTCCAACGGTCGGCGTCCGAGGCTAAGGAATAAGAATTGAGGTGACAAAGCAGCCTTTGAAATTCGATAAGCAATTCAGGGGAACGGGAGTTATCGGTTTGCTCAAACAATTGCAGATATGCGACCAGCCGACAAAAGATATCCATGCTTTCGCCCACGAAAAAAACGGGCGCATCGGTGGCGAGCCCCAGCTCGACCAAGGTTTCAAATACGCGAGCGCTTGCGCAAAAATAGAATTCCAGCCAATCCTCACCGCGGTGTATCAAGGAATGATGCCGTTTTCCCGGCATTCGCTGTACCACACAGCCCGGTGTGACGGGATATTCCTTGCCGGTCTCCCCATCTATATATACACCGCTTCCGCTGATAACGTACAGACCGCCGTAGTAGGAAAAAAGTATATTCTTATTCTCGTGAGGGCCGTTCGGTCTGTGCAAAAAGCCACAGGAAAGGATGCTGTTGGACGGGTCCTCCGTGTTCCCCGGTAGGGTGCGGTGTACGGTTCTTGTCCGATAGTAGGATTTTTCTACCTTCATGGCTGTTTCTCCTATCCCAAATTTTACATTTAATATACCACATATTGCATTTTCAATCAAGATATTTTTTGTTATAATAAAGAAAATCTTTGTGGGAGGAGAGCTTTTTATGACGAATATTGAAAATTATTTCTCCATTGCGCGGCGAACGGGGATCCACAAAGTGCCCATCGAATTTCAAATGTGCCCCTCTTTGCGCGATAAGTTCCTCGCGTATCAAAGGGAAACGGGATTTTCTTTTAAAATGTCGGTGGCGACCTGCTGGGGCGCGCCGGTAAGGCGCGCGGAGGATGAGACGTTTCTCAAATTTTACAATCATCCTTTTAAGGAGGGAACCACATTCGATCTATATGGAGTGGCTCACGAGCCGGGAAGTGCTGCCGCCTTTCATATGAAGAAAATGTATTATCCCATGGAGAATTTCGATAGCGTGGAGCAAATACACACCTACCCCTTTCCCGAATATACGGCGGAGGCGCTTGAGGCCACCGAGGCTTTTGTTCAAAAAGCCCACGAGAACGATCAAATTGCCATAGGCGGTCTCGGCTGTACTGAATCCGAGCGTGCGTGGTATCTGCGCGGTATGGAAAATCTGATGGCCGATATGATGATGGAGGATCCGTTTGCCGAGGCTCTTCTTGACCGCATTACCGACCTTTCGGTTCGCCGTGCCGAGTCTTATGCGCGAAGCGGGATCGACGCTTTGCTTTTGGGGGACGACGTGGGCATGCAAAACTCCCTGATGATGAGCGAGACAATGTACTGTGAGTGGCTCAAGCCGCGCCTTGCTCGTGTGATCCGTGCGGCAAAGGCCATCAATCCCAATATACTCATCCTTTATCATTCCTGCGGCTTTGTTACGCCGCTTATTCCGCATTTTATTGAGGCGGGGATCGACGTGCTGGATCCGGTTCAACCGGAATGTATGGACTTTCGCGAGATCCACGAAAAATTTGGCGACGTGCTGTCCTTCCACGGAACGGTCGGCACTCAGACCACGATGCCCTTCGGCACGCCGGATGACGTGCGGCGTGAGGTGTTCAGGAATCTTGAGATTGCAGGCAATAAGGGAGGGTTGTTTGTGTGTCCCACGCATCTTCTCGAGCCGGAGGTCCCGGTGGAAAACGTGGTTGCCTATATTCAGGCTTGTCGGGATTTCATGTGAGAGATCAACAAAAAAGAGGTTGTCACGGGACAACCTCTTTTTAACGTCGCGGACGCCGTACGCGTCGGCGGTGGCGTCGCTTGTCCAAGTAAACGCTGCCGAGAATGGCGGCCGCGATCAAAAGAACGACGATCAGGAAAATGGGGCTCATGACAAAGCCCTTGACCTTAGCCATAAAGAGCAAGAAGCCGTGTGCCTCCACGTCCTCGGTTACAACAAGCTCGGTCTGTGCCAGTAGCCTGCCGTTTTTGTCGCGCGCGTAAAGCCGCCCGACCACGGTGCCACTGTCAAAGGGGGCGTCCAGGTGCTCGGCATCCAAAACACTCTCGAACGTGACATCCGTCTTGGGGTCAAAATCATTCCGCAAAAGCGCAGTCATATCCTTCTGTGGGTGAACGGCGACCTCGGTAACGGTTGCCGAGTATTGGACGGGAAGGGTGGTGATCTCCGCCTTTTGGGACTTGAGCGTTTGCACGGAAAAGCTTTTCAGCGTGTAGCGAAGCACGCTTGCCGCCGTGAGAAAGGCCTGGTTTTTCCCGCTGTCCTGCTTGCCGCCCAGCACAACACAGACGTAAGAAAGCCCGTCAAGCTGTCCGCTTGTGACCACACAATCTCCCCCCTCGTCGGTGGAGCCGGCGTGTATGCCCTCGGCGTAAGCGTAGTAATAATCCTCCTCCAAAATGGATGAGATCAGCGAATTGCGGGAATAGATGGTCCATTCGCCACTCTTATTGGTGGCAGGCATAACGTATTTTTGCCGCTTAGTGATGGCAAATAGCGTTTCGTTCTTTACGATGGCGGCGGCTATGTAGGCAGTATCGCGCGCCGTGGTGACCATGCTTGCATCGTGAAGTCCGGTGGGATTTGTGTAGTGCGTTTCGCTTGCGCCAAACTCGGCGGCGAGCGTATTCATTTCTTTACAAAAATCTGCAAGATTTCCCGATGTGGCAAAGGCAAGCGCAATGGCGGCATCGTTGTAGCCGCCGACCAGCATGGCATGCAAAAGTGCCTCCACCGTGACTCGCTCACCCACCACAAAGCCGAGACAGCGGCCGCGAAAGGCGTCCTTCATATCCCCGGTGATCTCGACGGTCGTGTCCAATTTGCCCGAAAAGGCCCTCTCGGCCACCAGCGCCGTGACCAGCTTTGCCGTTGAGGCCGGGTAAAGATGTCGGGTCTCATTTTTGGTGTAGACCGCCTGCCCGTATTCCAAATTCATCACGTAGACCGCGTCCACGCCCGAGGGGGTGGGCTCGGTGATCTCCGCCGAGGCGGAAAGAGCAAGGCAGGGAGCCAGGCAAAGCAGGCATAAAAAAAGAGACAAAATACGCAAGTGGTTGGTTCCGCTTTTCATATCTGCCTCCTTGTATGTTCAAAATAGCGGGCGGTTTCGGCAATGTCGGCCCGAAGCTGTTGCCCAAGTTCATCAACCGACGCAAATCGGATCTCCTCGCGCAATCGCTTCAAAAATTCCACACGGACGGTCTGCCCATATAGGTCGCCCTCGTATCCGAGAATGTGGGTCTCGCAGTTGATCGTCTCGCCGTCGGCAAAGGTGGGGCGTGTTCCGATGTTCGAGACCGAGGGATAAAGCGTGTCGCCGATACGGGTCCGCGAAATATAAACGCCGTCCTTCGGGCGGATCGCACCCGTGGCAAAGTGCTGATTGATGGTGGGGACGCCGAGATTTTTGCCAAGTGCCTTACCGTGAAGCACCTCGGCCGAAAGAGAGAAGGGCGCGCCCAGCATCCGGGTGGCCTTTTCTGCGTTTCCGTCCATCAAAAGAGCGCGGATGGCGCTGGAGCTTACCGTCTCGCCGTCAAGTGCCACACAGCCAACGGTCTCGCCGCGGCCGTCCATCAGTGACATCAGCGTATCGGCGTTGCCCGATGCATCTTTGGCAAATCGGAAATCAAAGCCGCAGATCGCATAAACGCAGTGGCATTGCTCCTTCAGCACCTTCCCGACAAATTCCTTAGGGGAAAGATCTTTCAAGGCCGAAAAATCGGCAAGAAAAGCGTAATCCAGACCGATCTCGGCAAAGCGCACCAGCTTTTCCTCAAGCGTCGAAAGCTGAGGGATGGGCTTTGGGCAGAGAGAAAGCGACGGGGGCGTTTCAAACAGCCACGCGCCGCTCCCAAGACCCGCAAGGGATGCGGACAGCTCCTCCTTTATCTGCACCGTGCGCTCGGCGAGCGTACGGTGCCCGATGTGCACGCCGTCAAAGTTTCCAAGGCAAAGCACCGAAAACGGAGGCGGCGTCGCCTCGGACATGGTTTTCAGATCTATGACTCGTATCAAGGCGTTATTTCACTCCAAGATAATTCTTTACCAGCTCGTTGAGAAGCTCGTCGCGGTCGATGTGACGGACGAGGGCACGCGCATTCTTGTAGTTGGTGATATAGGTCGGGTCCTCGGAAAGAAGGTAGCCGACGATCTGATTGATGGGGTCGTAGCCCTTCTCGCTGAGTGCGATATATACCTCTCTTAAAATCTGCTTGGCCTCTACGTGCTTGTCCTTTACAATGGTAAAGGGCTGGGTCTTTCCGCCTGCCGAATTGAACATGGTACATCCTCCTTCTTTTGTATGACAGCGAGCGCTCACTCGGCCGCCATCGCAAAATCCAAATATACAGTTTCATTATATCGGATTTTGTCCTTTTTTTCAATAGCTTTTTCAAAATATTTGCGGAAAATGTATCCGGAAATGAAAAATATTCACTTTTTTTCAAAAAATATTCATTTTTTCGTTGACTTTGGAGGGGAAATTACTTATAATAATATAATGAGCAATTTTATATATCTTTCGGAGAAAGGAATATTTATCATATGACCAGACGTGAACAAAGAGAGGCAGTGCTTGAGCTTTTGTTTGAAACCGAGTTCAAGAAGGACGAGAGTGCCGAGGAGATCTTCGCCCTGGCGGCCACCAACCGCGAGTTTACACTGGAGGCGGGAAGCTACATCAAGGACGTGTATTTCGATCTGCTTGAAAAGCTGGATGTGATCGATGAGCTGATCGGAAAATGCGCGTCGGGCTGGAAGACCCAGCGTCTTTCCAAGCTCTCGCGCAGCATTATGCGTCTTTGCGTGTACGAGCTTTTGTACCGTGACGATATCCCCACCAATGTTTCCATCAACGAGGCGGTGGAGCTTTCCAAGAAATTTGATGACAGCAAGGCGCGCGGCTTTGTCAACGGCGTTCTCAACGGCGTCAAGAACCTGATCGAGACCGAGGGTAAGCCCGAGGACAAGACGGAGAACGGCGAGAATGCGTGAACCCTGCTTTGTCGGCATTGACACCAGCAACTATACCACCTCGCTGGCTTTTTGCACGAAAGGCGGCGAGACCGTGGCCAACCTCAAGCTTCCGCTTGCCGTAAAGGCTGGCGAGAGGGGCCTCAGACAAAGTGACGCGGTGTTTTTGCATACCAAAAATCTGCCCACGCTTTTTGAGAGCGCACGGCCGTTTTTTGAGAAATATGAGCCATTGGCAATCGGCGTTTCATCTACGCCGCGTACCCAAGAGGGTTCGTATATGCCTTGCTTTCTGGCCGGCGTGGCCACGGCCGGGGCGCTGGCGGCATCGCACGGTATACCGTGCTATGAATTCTCGCATCAGAACGGACATATTATGGCGGCACTTGTTTCGAGCGGCGCTTGCGAGGAACTAATTGGTCGGGATTTTGCTGCGTTTCACGTTTCGGGCGGCACGACCGAGGTGCTTCTTGTGCACCCAAACGGCAACGATTTTTCGTGTGAGATCATCGGCGGAACGCTGGATATCAGCGCGGGTCAGGCCATTGACCGCGTGGGTGTTTCACTCGGGCTGTCCTTTCCGTGTGGGGCGGCGCTGGAAAAGCTGGCGCTTTCCTATGGGGGCAAGCCCTTTGCCAAAAAGGGAAGCGTGAAGGACGGCTATTGCAATCTGTCCGGGCTTGAAAATATGGCTTTGGATATGCAGAAAAAGGGGACGTCCGGAGAGGAGATCGCGGCATTCGTGCTTACCTTTATCGGGCGGACGCTTGTGGCGTTGACCGAAAGCGTGCGCGAGAGATATCCCGGCATTCCCCTGGTATACAGCGGCGGCGTGATGAGCTGCTCGATCCTCAAAAGGATGTTGGCCGGTGACGGCTGTTATTTTGCGGAGCCTGCCCTCTCGGCAGACAACGCGGTGGGCATCGCGCATCTTACGCGGCTGGCTTATTGATTTGATTTTCAGAAGGGAGGAGATCTTGTGGCAGAGGCGATGCGGTATCTTACGGTGGCGCAGGTCAACGAATACGTAAAAATGCTTTTGGATTCCGATGCGCTTCTGGGCGGCGGCCTTTGGGTGCGCGCGGAGATCTCCAACTTCAAGCACCACTACGCAACGGGCCATTTTTATTTTTCGCTCAAGGATGACGCGGCACTTGTGCGCGCCGTGATGTTTCGTTTTCATGCACAAAAGCTTGGCTTTGAGCCGCGGGACGGTATGCGCGTGCTGGTTCACGGAAAGGTCTCGGCCTTTGTGAGAGACGGACAGTATCAGATCTACGTGGACGACATGGTGCCCGACGGCGTGGGTGCGCTTTATTTTGCTTTTGAGCAGCTCAAGAAAAAGCTGGAGGAAAAGGGACTTTTCGAGGAGTCGCGCAAGCGTCCGCTTCCGCGCTTTCCTCAAAGGATCGGCATTGTGACCTCACCGACGGGCGCGGCGATACGGGATATGATCAACATTCTCGGCAGGCGCTACCCGTGCGCGGAGATCCTTCTGTATCCGTCGCAGGTGCAGGGAGCGGAGGCGCCCCCTCAGCTGATCGCGGGACTCGAATTTTTTGCCAAAAAACGGCCGGTGGACGTTATCATAATCGGCCGCGGCGGTGGCTCGGCGGAGGATCTCTGGGCGTTTAACAACGAGCAGCTTGCCTATGCGGTGGCCGCCTCGCCCATTCCCGTCATTTCGGCGGTTGGACATGAGAGTGACTTCACCATTTGTGATTTTGTGGCGGACAAGCGTGCGCCTACGCCCTCGGCGGCGGCTGAGCTTGCCGTTCCCGATGCGGCGGAGCTGAAGAAGCAGCTCTATCTGCTTGGCAACAAAATGCAGGCCTCGCTGGTGGGGCGTTTGCAAAACAGTCGAAAAAGCCTCAAATATTTGAGCGAGGCCGGGGTGCTTGCGGGAGCGGATTCGGTCACGCGAGCCAGACGTATGAATCTGATCTATCTTTCGGACAAGGCGGACGCCGCCATCCGAAGCAAAACAGCCGAGAGGCGCGCGGAGCTTTCGCGCCTTGCGGCAAAGGCCGAGGCGCTGTCACCGCTTTCGGTGCTTACGAGAGGATACGGCATTGCCGAGACGTCGAGCGGCGTGATCCGCTCGGTTTCGGACGTAAAAAAAGAGGACGAGATGACGCTTCGCGTGTCGGACGGCAGCATTCTGGCAACCGTGCGCGAGGTCACGAAGGAGGAAAAGAAACATGGCAAAAGCGGCAAAAAGCTTTGAGGAATCGGTGGCGCGCCTGGAGGAGATCGTCCGTATGCTGGAAAACGGAACGGCAACGCTTGACGAGTCACTGAAGCTTTACGAGGAAGGAATTGCGCTTGTCCGTGCGTGCAACAAGCAGCTGGACAATGCGGAAAACAAAATACGAATTTTGACACAAACGCCAAGCGGCGATATTGAAGAAAAGGATTTTGACGGTGGTAATGAATAAGACAGAGGCGCTTTTGAGAATGAGCGCGGAAAAGACGGAGTGCTATTTAAGAGCAGGCTTTGAGAATGCGGAAAAGGATCTCATGCCGCTTACCGAGGCAGAGCAGTACAGCCTTTTGGGCGGCGGCAAGCGCATTCGCCCCTTTTTGACGTTTGAATTTTGCCGCGTGCTTGGCGGTAAGGAGGAGGCGGCGGCACCGTTTGCCTCGGCCATTGAGATGATCCATACCTATTCGCTGATCCACGACGATCTTCCGTGCATGGACGACGATACCTATCGGCGCGGCCGTCTTACCTGCCACAAGCGATTTGACGAGGCTACGGCGGTGCTGGCCGGCGACGCGCTCCTGACCGATGCGTTTGGCGTGGCGGCAGGCAACAAGCACGTTTCAGCCGAGGTAGCACGTGAGGCGGTCCTGCTTCTTTCCAAGGCGGCGGGCTCGCACGGAATGGTGGGCGGACAGATCCTGGATATGGGTGCCGAAAAGAAGCAGATGTCGGGAATCGGAGAGCTTCTTCGCTTGCAGTCGCTCAAGACCGGTGCGCTGATCCGCGTGGCGGCGGGGCTCGGATGCCTTGCGGCAGGCAAGAGAAGCGACAGCCCCGAATTCGCGGCGGCTGACCGCTATGCAGCAGGTATTGGGCTTGCTTTTCAGATCGTGGATGACATTCTGGATGTGGAGGGCAACGCCGAGCAGCTGGGCAAGGCTACGGGCGTGGATGCCAAGATGAATAAGGTGACCTTTATGAGCTTTTATACGGTCAAGGAGGCGCGCGCGTATGCCGCAAGGCTTACGGACGAGGCCAAGAGCGCCATTGCCTTTTTGCCCGAGAGCGAGACGCTTTGTGAGCTGGCTGACTACTTGCTTGACAGAAAATATTAAAACAAGGATACAATATGACGTTTATAAAAGAAATTTTTAGCAATCCGTGCCTTTTGAGCGTGGGCCTATCGTGGCTTTTGGCGCAGATCATCAAGGTGTTTACCGGCTATTTTCGCGAGGAGGAGTTCAGCCTCCGTAAGTTTCTGTCGGGCACGGGCGGTATGCCCAGCTCGCACTCGGCCACGGTGGTGGCGCTGATGACATCGGCGATCATGTTTTACGGTATTGGCGGATATGAGGCTGCAGTTTCGATCCTGCTTGCGACCATCGTTATGAGTGACGCTACGGGTGTTCGCCTGGAGACCGGCAAGCAGGCCAAGGTTATCAATCAGCTGATCGAGGAGCTTTTCTCCGGTAAGGCCAAGGACCCGCAGGCCAACCTTAAGGAGCTGATCGGACACACGCCGTTTCAGGTCTTGGTCGGTGCCATTCTCGGCTTTGCCGTGGCGTTCACGCTGTGCACGGTGATGCTGTGATGCGGCTGGACGTTTATCTGGCCGAGCAAGGATATGCGGACAGCCGCACAAGAGCGCGCGGCCTCATTGAGGAGGGCGCGGTTACCCTTGACGGAAGGACAGCTCTTAAGGCGTCGATGGGCGTCGATGAAACGGTCGCGCATACCGTAACGGTTGAAAACACACAAAAATACGTGGGGCGCGGCGGCCTCAAGCTCGAGAAGGCTCTGGAGGTCTTTTCGGTCAGGGTGGACGGTGCCGTGGCACTTGACGTTGGTGCCTCAACGGGCGGCTTCACCGATTGCCTTCTCCAAAACGGAGCGGCAAGGGTGTATGCGGTGGATGCCGGCGAAGGCCAGCTGGCCAAAAAGCTTTTGCAGGACGGTCGCGTGGTCAATATGGAAAAATACAACGCGCGAAATCTGTCTTGCACGGATTTTCCAGTGCCTCCCGACGTGGCGGTGATGGATGTTTCCTTTATTTCGCAAACGCTGATCCTGCCCGCGCTTTCGGGCGTTCTTGGGGAGGGTGGCGTGCTGATCAGCCTTATCAAGCCGCAGTTTGAGGCGGGTAGAGGCGCGATCGGAAAAAACGGAATCGTGAGGAATGCATCCGATCGAAGACTGGCCATGGAGCGCGTCCTGGACGCGGCCGCAGCGTGCGGTCTTTCCTGCTTTGGTTTGGACATCTCACCCATTCTGGGAGGAGACGGAAATACAGAATACATTGCCGCCTTTCGCAAGGGCGGCCGGGCGAAGGAGCTTCGCCAGAAATGCAAGGAGCTTGCAGAGCGGAGGGTGAGCAAATGAAAATTGCTTTGATTACCAATTATAACATCAGCGAAAAATCGGCGGCCGCCATGAAGGTGGCGGAGCATTTGAAAAAGTACAATTGCCGCATCGTGGTGCCATTGAATTATCGCGAGCGTATCGAACGAATGCACAGGCATCGCCCGACACTTACATTCGACACCCCGACGAACATATATGCCACCGCCGATCTCATCATCGTGCTTGGCGGTGACGGCTCGATCATGGACGCGGCGCGCAACGCCGCGGCGCGTAGCACCCCCATTCTCGGCATCAATATGGGGCGGCTTGGCTACCTTGCCGAGCTGGAGATGAGCGAGCTTGATCTTTTGGATAAGGTGATGGCGGGGGATTATCGACTTGACACGCGTACAATGCTCAATGCGGAGGTCATCAGCGGAACGGGTAAGCAGACCGAGGTCGCGTTTGCACTGAACGATGCTGTCATTTCCAACGGTTCGATCGCCCGTATAGTGGATCTCGAGCTGAGAGAAAACGGTACGCCGATCAATACTTACCGCGCGGATGGACTGATCATTTCCACACCGACCGGATCGACGGCGTATTCCATGTCTGCGGGTGGACCGATCGCCGACCCACGCATCTCCTGCTTTTGTGTAACCCCCATCTGTCCGCATTTTTCGTTTGCGAGATCCATCCTGTTTCCGGATTCGGCGGTCATCGAGGTCAAGCACGTGTGCCGACGTGAAAAGGTGCTGTATCTGACGCTGGACGGAAGGATCAATTTCGAGCTGATGCGCAACGATGTGGTCCGCATTACCAAATCGGATCTTGTTACCTCGATCGTGCGCGTCAAGGACCGTAGCTTTTATGAAAAGCTGAGAAAAAGAAACAGCGAGGGAGGCATTTAACGATGAAAAATCAAAGACTGGAAAAGGTAAAAGAGCTGATCGCTCGCTTTGAGATCGAGACACAGGACGAGCTGATCGACAAGCTTGGTGCCGAGGGCTTTGCGGTCACGCAGGCCACGGTTTCACGCGACATTCGCGAGCTTAAGATCTCCAAGGTTCTCGGCGCAAACGGAAAATATCACTATGCCATGTCGGAGCACGCCGCGGTGAGAGCGCGCCATTCGTATATGGCATCCATTCAGAGCGTGGCTTTTGCCAACAATCTTGTGGTCATCAAGACCGGTCCCGGCCTTGCACAAGCGGTGGCGGCCGAGCTGGATTCTATGGATCACGGCGAGATCCTCGGCTGTGTGGCCGGTGACGATACCATTCTGGCGGTCGCCGTCAGCGACGCGATCGCGGCTATTTTTTGTGAGAATCTTAAAAAACGCGTCGGCCTGCTTTAAAAAACGCAAATAAAAAAGGAGGGAAAGGAATTGCTGGAATCGCTCCACATTGAAAATGCCGCGGTCATCAAGGC
>JAGAUC010000056.1 GCA_017621015.1 Clostridia bacterium
ATCGTGGGATATACAAATCTGAAAAAATCAGTAAAATGTAAGATGTAAGGTTAGACTTGCTTGCAATAATTATATCACAAAACCTTGAATAATTCAAGACGAAAGAAAATATTTTACTAACAATTTTTCAGAAACGGAGGTGCAATATGAAAGAGCTTTATAAACAGGTAAAAGCCAATGCGGAAGCTTTGCGGTTTTTGGTTGCCTGCGAGATATGCGGCAAGAAGATCTACGGCGAGAAAATACCGCTGTTCTGTCGGGGAGCGAGAACCCTCGCAAGATGCAAGATCGGCAAAGCAAATAAGCTGAGCCAACGAGCATTCAACCGAGCAAAAGCAAATTCCACACAGCTTATAGCGCTCAGCTTCAATCAGTGCCGCCGTTGCTATCGGTGGGTATGTGACGGGTGCTTTGATTGCACCGATCCGGACGGAGTATGCAAAACGTGCTCCGAGAAAAACGACAATACAGGAGAAGGAGGATCACCAAATGGCTGAAAATTATATAAAGGTTGAAAAAACGGAAGATGGCGGTCAGTCTGTCAGAATGCCGCGAAAATCCCCGTTCCTCGATATGACGGATCTTTATACTGAGCCGGGCTCAGCAGAGAAGGTCATAGAATCCCTTGCGGATCATCCCGAAGCACAGGCGTTGTTTGCCGCTGAGATCGCATATAGCCGAGGCGAAATAGATAAGGTAATTGCTCATTCAAAGGAGTTCTTGCTCTCACGCTCCGGGTTTTACGCGGTGAATGCCGGCGGTATGCTGTTAGCGCTTGCCGCTATGTGGAACGGAGATATTCACCTTTGGCGTGAAGCAAAGATGCACGTCTTTGAAGCTCCTGCTAAAAATGCAATCGATAAGGAGATCATGGGGCTCTCCATTGCCTGCGTTGATAGCGCGGTGAGAGATATTTCGAGCTATCCCGAGTGGTTCGCGAAAGGACAGTTCGGGCATCTGCCAACCGACTCTCATCCCGCCGCGAGAGTTTTCTACATTAAATACCTGCTCATATACGCGCAGGATATGGCAAAAAATAAATTCACGCTTTCGGGCATGTCGGGACTTGGACTGATGAAGACCATGCCGTATATCGTAGAGCCGATGATCGTTCAGACACAGATAGAGAAAACGGTGATCCCCGAGATTTATCTCCGTCTGCTCGTGGCGATCGCATACCATCAGACCGGTGACGATAAGAGTGCCGTCGTACATATTGATAAAGCCATCGAGCTTGCTTTGCCCGATAAGCTCCTCGGTATCCTTGCCGAGCATCGCAGGCAGTTCGATTCGCTCCTTGACGACCGTTTAGCACTCATTGATCCCGTGTCGTGCAAGAAATATAAGGAGCTCCATCGCGGTCTGCTTGACGGTTGGACAAGGCTCCACAACTCCTTGCTCTCAAGAACCGTAAATAATTCCTTTACGATCCGTGAGCGCGAGATCGCGCGGCTCGCCGCCTTCGGTCTATCCAATGCCGAGATTGCAAAGCAGCTGTGTATCAGCGTATCTATGGCGAAAAAGGCGGTGTACGACGCAATGAACAAGGCGGGCTGCAATAAGCGTGAAGAACTCGGCGCATTCGTCTGAGCTTCAAACAGTAGACTTTTTTCGTCCAAAAAGTTACCCCGAAAAAACGAAAAATCCTCTATAATGGTATCAGAAAAACCGTTGTAGAGGATTTTTTATTTCGAAAAGGGGGGATTTATATGACCGAAAAGATCCGAGAAGGCGACGTTTACAAGGTTTTTACCATAGATAATACAACCTTTGAAATTCGCTTCGGCTACGAATCACCCAGAGAGAAGGAGCGAGGGTGGGAACCGACACCCATCTATCCTGATTTCACAAAGGAGCCGCAATACGACTTGGAGGGATATCCCTTCGTCACGGTGTATCAGGGCATCTGTCCGCATTACAAGCCGAGAGAAAATGTCTCAGGCGAAGAATGGTGCGCCGACTGCGAATGGATGGAAAAGCACGAAACCTATATCGGTATCTGCCGATGTAAGGAGCGACGGCGAAAAAGCACGGAGGTAGGAGAGAATGAATAATGAAATTGTTTGATAAGAAGCTCGAAAACCCCGTAAACCCAAATAAAGAATATGGAGGAAAACATCAATGAAAAGATTATTAGCAATATTACTCTCAGTACTTCTGCTTCTGACGCTCGCAGCGTGCGGCGATAAGGATAATACACCGGATAACGGCGATAATCCCATCGTATCGAAGACACCGCCAACAGCTTCCCAATGGGCAGATGCAGGCATCAGCGGAACTTTTACGGCAGACGTGAAGGGCGAGCTTGCACTCAGCGTTGTGGATAACGGCGAGATCTCAATGAAGTGGACGGGATCGGACGAGGCGAGC
>JAGAUC010000009.1 GCA_017621015.1 Clostridia bacterium
AGTGCCGCCGTGTGCTCGTCCAAAAGGAGCAGCTTTGGCTTTTTCAGCGTTGCCATCAGCAGCGTAAGCGCCTGGCGCTGACCGCCCGAAAGCAGACCCACCTTGGCGGTCAGTCTGTCCTCAAGCCCGAGATCCAGAACCTTCAGAAGCTCCCTGTATTCCTTTCGCTCCTTGGCGGTGATTCCTGCGCGAAGGCCTCGCCGCTCGCCTCTGCGCGCCGCCAGTGCCAGATTTTCCTCGATCTGCATATTGGCCGCCGTACCCGTCATCGGGTCCTGGAACACACGTCCAAGGTATTTGGCGCGCTTGTGCTCGGGAAGCCTTGTCACGTTGACGCCGTCAAGAATGATGTTGCCGCAATCCACAGGATACACGCCCGCGATCATATTCAGCATGGTGGATTTGCCGGCGCCGTTGCCGCCGATCACTGTCACAAAATCCCCCTCGTCAAGGTGAAGATTGATGCCGTTTAGCGCCCTCTTTTCGTTGACCGTTCCGGGGTTAAAGGTTTTTTCCACGTTGATGATGTCAAGCATTCTTATGCCCCCCTTTACTCCTTCTCATATGGCTTTCCGTGTACTGACGCTTCCAATACGGAATGGCCAGGAAGATCGCCACGATCGCAGCGGAAAGCAACTTCAGAAGGTTGGCGTCAAAGCCAAGCGTGATGACAGCCTGAATGACGATATAGTAAATGATCGAGCCCAAGGCCACTGACAAAAGCTTCAGCGCAAAATTTTTGAAGATCTTTCCGAACAGCGCCTCGCCGATGATAACGGCGGCCAGACCGATAACGATCGCGCCCTGTCCCATTTTTACGTCGGCAAAGCCCTGGTACTGTGCGAGAAATGCGCCCGAAAAAGCAACAAGACCGTTAGAAAGCATAATGCCGAGCACCTTATTGAGACCGGTGTTGATGCCCTGCGCGCGGCTCATATTCTGGTTGATGCCCGTGGCGCGGATGGAGCATCCCATCTCGGTGCCAAAGAACCAATACAGCACGCCGATCAAAAGAAGCGTGACAAGTCCTACGGTAATGATGGGGTTGTGGAAGGCCCACTCCTTGACCCAACGAAGCGAAACCAAAAGATCGGTCTGATTTACGTTGATCGACTGATTGGCCTTACCCATGATCTTCAGGTTGATGGAATAAAGTGAAAGCTGGGTCAGAATGCCCGCAAGAATGGGCGGAATGCCCATAAACGTGTGCAGAAGTCCGGTGACCGCACCCGCGAGAAGTCCGGCAAGAAAGGCCATCAGCATGGCAAGCCACAGATTCCAGCCGTTTAAGATCAGCATGACCGCCACCGCACCGCCCGTGGCAAAGGAGCCATCCACGGTAAGGTCGGCAACGTCGAGAATTCGGTAGGTCAGATAAACGCCGATCGCCATGATTCCCCAAATAAGTCCCTGGGAGATCGAGCCCGGAAGGGCGCTCAAAAGTTGTTCAAAAATTTGCATAATGATTCACCTGCATTTAATAATGATAGGCAAAGAGCCGGAGTGCTCTACGCTCCGGCTGAGTGCCTTATTTAGTTTGCAGCAATGGCTGTGTAGCCCTCAAGAGGCGTGATGCCAAGGGCTTCGCAGTTCTGTGCGTTGTACTTCGGCGTCTGCTTCTCGGCATATCCAATGGGCATCGTGGCGATGTCCGCACCGTCACGAAGGATCTTCACCGCCATCTTACCGGTGGCGTAGCCAAGGTCGTAGTAGCTGATGGAAAGCGTTGCAACACCGCAGCCCGAGCAAATGCCCTCCTCACCTGCAATGACGGGGATCTTCTTGGGCTCGCAAATGTTATCGATGATGCCGGTATTCTCGGCAACGGTGTTATCGGTAGGAACGTAGATCACGTCGCTATTATCGGCGGCAGCCGTGCAGATCTGCGCCAGATCGTTGGAATCCGTGAAGGGATACAGAGTAACGGCAAGACCCTTGTTTTCAAGCTCTGCCTTGACCACGTCTACCTGGTACTGGCTGTTTGCCTCCTTGGAGCAGTACAGAAGGCCAACCTTCCCGGCGTTCGGGAACCACTCGGTGATCATAGCGGCCTGCTTGTCAAGAGGTGCCAAGTCCGAGGTGCCGGAGATGTTCCCGCCAACCGTACCGTCAAAATCCTTCAGCGAAAGAGCCACACCGTACTCGGTAACCGAGGTGCCAAGGATCGGAATGTCTGCCGTTGCGGCAGCCGCTGCCTGAAGTGCGGGCGTTGCGTTGGCCATGATGAGGTCAACCTTATTGGAAACAAACTGATTGACAATGGTCGAGCAGGTGTTGGGGTCGTTCTGACCGTTCTGGAAATTGAACGTAACGGCATCCTCGCCAAGCTCATCGATGACAGCCTGCTTGAAGCCCTCGGTCGCCGCGTCGAGCGCAACGTGCTCAACCAGCTGGACGATACCGATCTTGTATTTTCCGTCATCCGCGGTATTTCCGCAGGAGGCGAAGGCAAGGCAGCCTCCCGCACAAAGAACGAGAGCCAGAATAAGAGATACTAACTTCTTCATGATAAAAACTCCTTTAAAATATGTACTTATAATTCCGATGGCAAAGCCACAAAATTAACACAAAAAAATTTCAAAAAGGACTTGCCTTTTGCTTGTGTTTATTATATAATGAATCCAAGCATTAGTCAAGCGAATGGATTTGATATATACCATCAATTTTTTCGATGATAAGAGGTACAAATATGGAGCTGAGAAATCTGATCACCTTTATTCACGTGGCGGAGCTGGGAAGCTTTACCAAAGCCGCTGAGCAGCTGGGATATTCCCAATCTACCATTTCCTTTCAAATCAAACAGCTTGAGGAGGAGCTGAACTGTCTTTTATTTGAGCGCATCAATCATACGATCACGCTTACCGAGCGCGGACACGAGCTGGTCTCCTATGCGCACCGCATCCGTGAGCTGACCGACGAGTTCAAAGAGGGCCTTACGCAGGAGTCGGTCGGCGGATATATTCACATCGTGACACCCGACTCGGTCTGTGAGGAAATGATCTCCGAGCATTATATGGATTTTCACGCCAAATACCCCGGCATATCCGTCCGTTTTTCCACCGGAGACACGGGGGTGATGCTGGATATGCTGGACCACAATGAGGCGGACGCCATCATCACACTTGACCGCAGGCTATACAACAAGGACTACGTGATTGCCAAGGAGCAGCCTCTGCCGATGCATTTTGTAGCGGCGGCGACCTCAAAATTTGCGGGCCGGAAGAAATTATCCATCATGGACATCATGCACGAGCCATTCATTTTGACCGAGGCCGGTCAGGGCTACCGTCGCTATTTTGACCGTGAGCTTGCCAAAAAGTCGGTAGAGATCATGCCGGTTCTGGAGATCGGGCGCACCGACATCATTACCTCGATCCTTATGCAAAGCAATATGATCTCCTATCTTCCCGACTTTGTGACCGCGCCCCTGGTTGAAGCCGGCAAGCTTGCCTATCTGAACGTTACAGATATGAACATTGATATATGGAAGCAGTTGATCTATCACAAAAACAAATGGATGTCAAGAAGTCTTAAAACCTTTATTGAATATATCAAATTGCACGAATTTTCAAACTGATCAAAAAAGCCTGTAACATCAAAAGTTACAGGCCTTTTTGGTTACCGTGCCCAACCGATATTTCGAACATGTCATCGGAGTATTGTTTTGATCGCCCAAAGCTGAAGCCGCTTCGGTAGCAGGTTCAGAAGGAGCAAAAGCGGATTGCTGTTGATGCTGTAGGCGAAGGCGGG
>JAGAUC010000057.1 GCA_017621015.1 Clostridia bacterium
GTGGGGGAACTTTTTCAAAAGTTCCCCCATACGTTCCCTCCCCGATAAATCAAAATTTGAAGGGATATATTTTTTAAAGATTACCTACTGTACCAAGGAAGAGGGGGAGGCCTGTGGCGTTGTCGACAATGGCGTAAACGAAGGGGCGGTCGAGAAAGATGTTGAGCGGATCTAATGGCTCAGCAGATTCTGTCGCATCCAGCGTCGCCCAGGTGACGGCCGCCGCCTTTGTGCCGTTGCGGCTGACATCAATAAAGCATTTTTGCTGAACGTCCGAGCAATAGATGTTGCCGCGATCGAAGGTGGCAAGGGGAGAGAAATCTGCCCGCATAAGATCAAACATATCGGTGGCTCCGAGGTCTTCCAAAATTTCCTTAAGGCTAAAGCCGGTTTCGTAGCTGAATTCGGGGATCCTTACGTTGGCGGAGCGGTAGGATCTGCTTTGCCACATCGAGAGCCAATCCTCACCGTCCAGCGAGGAAGCGAATTCATACACGTTCTTGTCTTCCGGGAGCAGAGCTACAAAGCTGTATTTTCCGCCCTTGTAGTTCTTGGCAAAGCCAATGCTGTTCTCGGTTTTCAGAATGACGTTTTCCTCCGAGCAAAGCATGCTTACAGACGTCTCTGTGCCGTTATCGTTGTAGAACAGATCATCCTTGATCTGTTTTTTCTCGTATTCCTCCTGCCACTTGGCATCGAAAACGAGGGCGTTGATCAGATACATAACCGTGTCCTTTGAAATTTCATCTATGATCGAATCGATCATTCCGTCGGTATTTTTCTTGACCCAGCTGTTGATGTCCTTTACGGTAGAGGCATCAAAGGGAGCCGCAAACTGCTCGATATCGTACCAATCGGCACAGGTCTGCAAATACTCCTCGCTTACCTTAAGCGACGGTATATCCTTAAACCACACAGAATTCGCAGGCATCACCCGATATCCGTCACCTGACGTGAGCGTGCGTGAGAAGGCAAAAAGCGCCTTGTTGAGTGCCTCGATCTCCATGCCAAGGACATCCTCAAGCTGTGCGAGCGTTTCTCCGGCGGCACCGTTGGTGACCATTGCGAGGCAGAGAAGTGCCGAGAGAGGAGAGACAAGTCCGTTTTCTCCATCCTTAAGAGAACCCTCGAACAGATCAAAGGAAAAGTCGGAGAACGACGCAAGGAATTCCTCGGTCACCTCGCCTGTATCGGTGGCCGTTCTTTCGTAGTTGGCCGAAAGAGCCGATGCCTTTATGGCGAGGCCTCCGCAGGACGTGAGCGAAAGTGCCGATAGGGCGGCAAGCAAAAGGCAGATCAGCGAGAGAAAAAGCTTTTTTTTCATGCAAATTTCCTTTCTTGAAATGGTTTTCGCTTTTATAGACGGCAAATTTGGCGTTTTGTTCCCGGGTTGACAAATTCTGGGGAGAGTGGTATAATGAGGCATCAAAAGGCTGAGGTGCTATATGATTCGCTTTGTGGAACAAAAGGATATTCGGTCGCTGACGGCGATCTATAATTATTACATTGAAAATACGACCGCCACGCTGGAGCTGGAGACGCTCACCGAGGAGGCCTTCCGCGCGCGTGTGGAGAAGATCCGGGAGCGTTTTCCCTATCTGGTTTATGAGGAAAACGGGGAGATTCTCGGTTACGCCTACTTAAATGACTTCAATGAGCGCGGCGGTTACCGCTTTACTGTCGATCTTTCGCTGTACGTGGCGCCCACGGCGCGAGGAAAGGGCATTGGGCGGGCACTATATGAAGCAATTGAACCGAAAGCCAAGGAAATGGGGCTTTGCAACATCATTTCGCTCATCACCTCGGAGAATGAGGCAAGTCTTGCCTTTCACAAGGCGCTGGGCTTTGAGCACGTGGCTGAAATTAAGAGCATCGCTCACAAATTTGACCGCTGGATCGGGCTTTGCTATTGCATCAAGAGAATATAAAAAGCAGGACGGAATTTCCGTCCTGCTTTTTTATGTTACTTGTCTTCCTCGTCTGCTTTGAGAGCTGCGGCCTGCTCAGCCTGGAGGTCGGGGAAGACGGAGAGCATCGGCTCAATATCCTTCTTCTTGA
>JAGAUC010000001.1 GCA_017621015.1 Clostridia bacterium
AAAAAGCGGCGATAAAAAAGCGGCGATAAAAAGCGGCGATAAAAAAGCGGCGGCAAAAACCGTCGCGCACAAGCAGGCCATTCTTTGCTATCTTACCGAAAATGTATCCGCTAAAAGCTCCGAAATCTCCGAGCTTCTCGGTCTCAAGCCTTCAAGAGTGAAGGAGCTTCTTGCCGAAATGGTGGCGGAAGAAATCATTTTTGCCGAGGGCGGCAATAAAAATCGCACCTATGAATTAAAGACGTAAATTCCTTTCCGACCTTATGGAAAAACAAAAAATTCCCAAAGATTTTTGGGGGTTATCGGGGGCTTTTTGCAAAAAGCCCCCGATTCGTTTTCTGTTACATTCTCTCAGCAATGGCGTCCATAAACGCGGCGCTGTTGACCGCGGTGACGGGCGTTCCCTTTTCCACAAGACCCACAAGGTCCTTTGTCATAATGCCGTCGTTGAGTGTTTTCAGGCAGGCCGCCTCCAGCCGGTCGGCAAAGGCCACAAGATCGGGAAGCGCATCCAGCTCGCCACGCTTGCGAAGCGCGCCCGTCCAGGCAAAGATGGTCGCCATGGGGTTGGTGGAGGTCTCCTCGCCCTTTAGGTAACGGTAATAGTGGCGCGTGACCGTGCCGTGTGCCGCCTCGTACTCAAACTTTCCGTCGGGCGAGACCAGCACCGAGGTCATCATGGCCAGCGATCCGAAGGCGGTGGACACCATGTCGCTCATAACGTCGCCGTCGTAGTTCTTGCACGCCCAGATAAAGCCGCCCTCGCTACGGATGACGCGCGCCACGGCATCGTCGATCAGCGTATAGAAATAGGTGATGCCCTTTTGCTCAAACGCGGCCTTGTACTCCTTCTCGTAGATGTCCTCAAAGATCAGCTTGAAGGTCTGATCGTACTGCTTGGAAATGGTGTCCTTGGTCGAAAACCACAGATCCTGCTCGGTCTCCAGCGCAAACTTGAAGCAGGAATGCGCGAAGGAAACGATGGAGCTGTCCTTGTTGTACTGTCCCTGAAGCACGCCTGCGCACTCGAAATCGTAAATGGTCTCGCGCATTTCGGTGCCGTCCTTGGCGGTGAAAAGCAGCTCGGCCTTGCCCTCGCCGGGGATGCGGTACTCGGTGGCCTTATACACGTCGCCGTATGCGTGACGGGCGATGGTGATGGGCTTTTTCCAGCTGCGAACCTGCGGCTTTACCGAGTCGATGAGGATGGGCGCGCGGAACACCGTGCCGTCCAGGATGGCGCGAATGGTACCGTTGGGGCTCTTCCACATCTCGGAAAGGTTATATTCCTCCACGCGCTGGCGGTTGGGGGTGATGGTCGCGCACTTGACCGCCACGCCGTACTTTTTGTTGGCGTTGGCCGCGTCAACGGTGACCTGATCCTTTGTGCGCTCGCGCTCGGGAAGTCCCAGGTCGTAATACTCGGTCTTAAGGTCCACGTACGGCAGGATGAGCTTGTCCTTGATCATCTGCCACAAAATTCTTGTCATCTCGTCGCCGTCCATCTCGACAAGCGGCGTTTTCATCTGTATTTTTGCCATAAGATTCTCCTTTTTATGTGTCAAGCTTCGCGTATGCGTAGTTGTTTTTCTCAAGCGTCACGTTTTGCTCGGTGCCGGCCGTGACCGTGCCGTCCGCCCACCGGATCTCGTAGGATGCCGCATCTAAGTCGATGCGGACGCGGACGCCGTTTTCAAATTCGCTCTCCTGCACCGCGTACCCTTTGCCGATAAAGCGATGGCGCACCATGGGCGAGAGCGCCACGGCGCGGTTGACGCGGCAGACAAGCTCGGCCTTGGCGATCTGCGCCTCGTCGGCGTACATCCCGACGTACGGCAGATTTCCGTGCAAAAGCGCGCGCAGAAAGCCGTTGTTCTTAAAGGGTGCCGCCGCGTTTGTGGACAGCGAGCAGGGGACGAACAGATTGTCGTGATAGACCAACTCAAACAGCGGCACGGGAATGCCGCGCGTTTTGCCGTCGCTGCAATCAAAGGCGTGATGCACAAGGTCAAGCGACGCCACGGTGAAGTCCACCGGCTCCTCGGAGGAAATGATCATGCCCTCGGCGCGGATGTACTCCAGACCCTTACAGCGCTCCTCCTGACATTCCTTTCGGGTCATGCGGTGCATCGGGTGGTCGCACTCGTCCAGCTTGGTGATGGAAAAAACGTCAATGTAAACGCCGTCAGGGCATGCGCCCTCTTGCTTGAGCCTGGTGTAGTTGCGGCGGATGTAGGGAAGTGCGAGCTTGGCGCACAGCTTTCGCTGCATGCCGCCCGCCCAGCAGTCCTGCCATACAAAGCTTCCGTCGTGGTGCACCTGCGCCTGATTTTCGTTGTAGGTCTCGGCGTCGGTGTAATAATCGCGGTAATTGTCGTGCACAGCGGGGATAAAGTCGATGGCGCGCAGGCGCTCGACCATATCGCGCATGCCCTCATAGCCGCCTGCCTCGGGGCAAGGAGGAAGAATGTCGGGGTGCATATTGTCATACCCCATCCTGCCCCAGCCGTCCACGTGGACGTACGCCGCCTTCACGCCCTTTTTGTGCAAGGCCTCCAGCCGCTCGGTCATGACCGAGAAGGGCGTCACCTGATCGTTTTTCTCGGGCTGGTCCGGCCGATAACCGTTTGTGCCCGGCTTGCGATGCGTGCGAATGGAGGAGGTGTGAATGACGGGGCGACCGATCATTTTGCCCACAATGGGGTTTTTGTCGATCTTTTCCTTCAGCGACACCAGCTTGCCGATCTCGCGAAGATAATCGCGGTAGGAAAGGCAGATGGTGTTGTAGTCGCACGCGCCCGCAAAGAGGTCAAAGAACATCTCGCGGCGGGAGCGGATCTTGCCGAGCGACGGGATCCAATGAATGCCGATGCGCATAGGCTCGCCGTCCGCCTTATCGTAGGCGTAGTCGGCGTCCCACGGCGTGGCCACGCCGGCAAGGTAGCCGCCCTCGCCTGTCACCTGTCCCCAGAAGGCCAGATAACAGCCTCTTGTCAGCAGGCGCTTTTGCTCCTCGGTATGGATCTCTCCCTCATAATTGTCCGGATACAGACGGCCGTTGGAGAGGTTGACCACACTGTAGCCGCGCTCCCGGTCAAAGCTATGGATCGGTGCGGGCCAACAGACCTCAGCCACCGTTTCGTACGCCTCGCGAAGGGGGATGAGCTCGGTGTGAAGCCGTCCGTTTATCTCCTCAAGCCACACGTAGAGCGACAGCGAGAGGTCAAGCCCCGGGAAGTCCGAGAGGGTGGTAAGAACGCCCTCTCCCACCCCCGAGGGATAGGCGACGGTGTTTTGCGATGCCGCCGCGCGAAGGGGCACCCTTTTGCCGTCCTTCAAAAGCAGATACGGCTCAAAATCGGCCGTGCGGAAGGTCACGCCCTCCTTTGTGGCACAAAACCCGAAGGTCTCGGTATCGTAGGTGACCTGCACGCGTTTTCCAAAGGTTATGGTTGCCATTTGGAAGCTCCTTTCACGGCTTATTTGGCGTCACGGGTAAAGCTCAGAAGGCCGCCCGCGCGCAAAATGCTCTGCTGGCGCTCGGTGAAGGAGCAAAGCACGGGAATTTCCATGCCCTTAGTCTTGTTGATCAGCGTGAGCTTGCCCGTTTTTATGCCCTCAAAGACGTTCACAAGCGCAAGGCTGTCGTCCTTGTCCAGTTTATCGTAATCGGCAGGATCCGCAAAGGTCAGCGGCAGAATGCCGGCGTTGATGAGGTTGGCCGCGTGGATACGCGCAAAGCTCTTGGCGATCACCGCGCGAACGCCCAGGTACAGCGGAACCAGCGCCGCGTGCTCACGCGAGGATCCCTGGCCGTAGTTTTCGCCGCCCACCACGATGCTCTGCCCTGCCTTTTTGGCGTTTTCGGCAAAGTGCTCGTCACACACGCCAAAGCAGAACTGCGACATATATGGAATGTTGGAGCGATAAGGCAGGATCTTGGCTCCGGCCGGCATGATGTGGTCGGTGGTGATGTTGTCGCCCACCTTGAGCGTAAGGTTTGCGGCAATCTCGTCGGCCAGCGGATGCGTTTCGGGATAGGGCTTGATGTTGGGGCCGCGAAGGACCTCCAGGTCCCTTGCCTCCTCCTCAGAAGCTGGCATCAGCACCGCGCTGTCGTTGATCTTGAAGGCCTCGGGCATGGAGATCTCGGGATAGTCACCGAGGTCTCTTGGGTCGGTGATATAGCCCGTGAGCGCACTCGCCGCCGCTACCTCGGGCGACACCAGATACACGCCCGCGTCTCTTGTGCCGCTTCTTCCCTCAAAATTGCGGTTGAAGGTGCGAAGCGAAACGCCGGCAGAGTTCGGAGAAAAGCCCATACCGATGCAGGGGCCGCACGCGCACTCAAGCACTCTGGCACCCGCGTCCACCATATCGGCAAGCGCACCGCACTCGGAAAGCATCGACAGCACCTGGCGCGAGCCGGGCGACACCGAAAGGCTGACCGAATCGGCGATCTTCTTACCCTTAAGGATGGCCGCCACGCGAAGCATATCGCGAAGCGAGGAGTTGGTGCACGAGCCAATGCAGACCTGATCGACCCTCGTGCCCTTCAAGGAAGAAGCACTCTTGATATTATCGGGGCTATGCGGACAAGCCAAAAGCGGCTCGAGCGCCGAGAGATCGATGTCGATCACGCGGTCGTACACCGCATCGGCATCCGAGCAAAGCGGCGTATAGTCTGCCTCTCGGCCCTGTGCCTTCAAAAATTCTCTGGTAATTTCGTCGGACGGGAAGATCGAGGTGGTGGCACCCAGCTCGGTTCCCATATTGGTGATGGTGGCGCGCTCGGGCACCGAAAGCGTGGCAATGCCCTCGCCGCCCCACTCGATGATCGAGCCGACGCCGCCCTTCACGGAAAGGATACGGAG
>JAGAUC010000058.1 GCA_017621015.1 Clostridia bacterium
CCCATGTTCTCTTCGACAAATCAAAATTTGAAGCAAAAAAGATGGGACTTGAAAAGTCCCATCTTTTTTATCCCAGGTAGAAGTCCACAAGCATCATTACGCAGAAGCCGACAAGCAAAGCGTAGGTTGCGCTTCGTTCGTTGCCGTGCGCGTGGGTTTCGGGAATCATCGCGTCGCTGATGATATACAGCATAGTTCCGCCGGCAAACGCGAGCGCAAACGGCAGGATCGACGCCGAAATACTGACCGCGAAAAAACCGATCAGCGTTCCGAGCACCTCAACAAGTCCGGTGGCAATGGCAATCAAAAGCGTTCGTTTTTTGCTGACACCGCCTGCCAGCATTGGACCAATGATGACCATACCCTCGGGGATATTCTGAAGCGCAATTCCACCCGCAATGGTAAGCGCCTCGGCTGCGTTACCTGTACCAAAGCCGACACCTGCGGCAATGCCCTCGGGAAAATTGTGAATGGCAATAGCCAGAACAAAAAGCATGATCTTGTGTATGTGCTCCTGCTTTTGGCTATGCGGCTCAGTATCCGCGCCCGCCAAGCGATGCAGGTGCGGCACAAAGCGGTCGATCAGCTGCAGAAAGATCGCACCGGCAAAAACGCCAAGCACCGTAACGGGCACCGAAAAACGGCCGCCCGATTCCAGCGCGGGCAAAATAAGCCCCATCACCGCCGCCGCAAGCATCACGCCTGCCGCAAAGCTGAGGATGATATCGTTAAATTTATGCGATACATTTTTGAAGCAAAAACCGATCAAAGCTCCAAAAACCGTGGCCATTCCCACGCCAAGCGCTGTCAGCAATACCAGTTCCATCTTTCTTCTCCTTTGAGGACAAATCTTCTTTTTTATTATAACACACGTGAGCAAAAAAAGCAACAAAAAAAACAAGGACACCCCAAAAAGAGTGTCCCTGCTATGAATATTACAATGAAGTAGATATAAACTTACTTTGCGCTTCTCTTCTTAAGCGAAACAACTGTTCCAGCAGCAAGACCGAGAGCTACAACCATAGCCACAGCAATATAAACGAGAGTCATATCGCCGGTCTCGGGCTGGTGAGCAAGGTAATCAAACTTGATGTAACCGTACTTGTGGCCGAACCACTGAGCCGAGCCGTTTACATCGTCTGCACAAACCATGACACGAGAGGAAACGTTGGTACCGTCTGCGGTCTCGTCATAGTCGTTGATCAGAAGTGCGAAGGAGAAGTACTCCTGGTCAAAGTTATCCGGAACCTTGATACGGAACTCGCAAGCCCAACCGGCATCGGTGTGCTTAGCGTCACCCTTCAGCCAGGTTACAGGCATAGGACCGCCATCGTCGATCGAACCGAACAGAGACTCACCCGCCTGACCCTCACGGCCGGAGATGTAGCCCTCGTGCGTCATACGAGCCTGGTAGATCTGTGCGCCCTTGTTCTGAGCCTCATTGGTCCAGTCCATCTGGAACTCCACGGAGTCCTGACGGAAGGAGGAGCTGAGAGCATCGGGAGCCTTGGTGTTCAGATGGGGGTCGATGATGTCAACGTATACCCAAAGGTACTCGCCGTCATAAACCATGTAACCGGTACCGGTTGCTACACCCTCCGGAACCACATCGCCCTGACTAAGGCCTGCGAAACGCCACCAGCTGGTGGGAGAAACGGCATCTGCGGGAACAGGACCCTCGGGAGTCTCAGTAGCCGTACCTGCATTCTTGTAGCCAAGGTGAACGTACTTGATCTCCCAAGCCGTGCTCTTCTTGTATACGTCCTCCATCTCGGCATCCAGTCTGATATCGGCGTTTTCATCGATATAAACTTCGCCATAGTTCTTGTACTCCTCGCCAACGCGTGCGCCAACGGACACAGCCATGAGAGCAGCAAGCATAAGCACGACAAGAACGCAACTCAAAATCTTCTTCATAACTTTTCTCCTTATGTAAATAGTTTTGATGCCTTTTCGGGCATCGGATCTTTAGAGATTTTCAGACAAAATCCTTTCATCTCTAATACATCGATATTCTATCACAGTTTCCATGCTTTGTCAAGAGAATTCTTGAATTCTTCTTAAAATTTGTCACTTTTCACGAAAAGAAATTCTGCTTACGAAAAGATGCCGAGATTTCCTCGGCATCTTTTCATTCTGCTGCTTTTTAAAACTCCATTTTGATCTGGCCGCCCTGACCCGCCTTGTGCTTTTCCACGAGATTGTGGATCCTCTGCACCGGGTTGAGGAGCGAGCTGATCGAATGATCGTGATTGAGCGTATCAATGATGTACGCCACGTACTTGCTCATGTTGACCTCACAGTACCAAGGTCTTTCGATCAGACCCGGACGGTGATAAATGAGGTTAGTGGTAAAGATCTTGTCAATCAGGCCATCCGCGTGCGCCTTGTCAAACTTATCAAAGCCCTCGGTAAACAGACCGAAGGTAGCAAAGTTAAAGATGCGCTTTACGCCCTTTTCCTTAAGCTGGCAGGCAACGTCGATCAGCGACTCACCCGAAGCGATCATATCGTCAACGATGATCGCATCCTTGCCCGAAAGATCTTTTCCTAAGTACTCATGCGCCTCAATGGGATTCTTGCCGTTGACCACGATGGAATAGTTGCGGCGCTTATAGAACATACCGACCTCAAGGCCGAGAACCGAAGCATAGTACATGCTTCGACCCATTGCCCCCTCGTCGGGCGAGATGAAGATCAGGTCATCCTTATCGATCGAAATGTCAGGAACATTCCGAACAAGCGCCTTGAGCATCTGATACGAGGGACGAACGTCATCAAAGCCGTGCAGGGGGATGGCGTTCTGAACTCTTGCGTCGTGCGCGTCGAACGTGATGATATTCGATACGCCCATGCCCACAAGCTCCTGAAGCATCATCGCACAGTCGAGCGACTCACGCGAGGAACGCTTGTGCTGTCTGCCCTCATAAAGCATCGGCATAATGACCGAGACACGTCTTGCCTTACCCTCGATCGCCGCAATGATACGCTTAAGATCGGCGTAATGGTCGTCAGGACTCATCGGCACCTGCTGACCGTACATATTGTAGGTCACGCCGTAGTTGAAAACATCGGCAATGATGTAAATGTCGTGTCCGCGAAGCGACTGGTGCACAGCACCCTTGGCCTCACCCGTTCCGAATCTCGGACACTCGGTAGGGACGATGTAGGTCTTGTCCTCTCCGTGATTGCGCCATTCCTTAAGATAATAGTCAACCTGTGAAGCAAACGTCTCACCGCCACGAAGGCTGATAACACTGAGGTCGCCAAAAAGATTATCCTGCATAAGATCCCCCCGAAAAATTTTATTTATTTTTACAGTCCCATTATATCACAAATTTCGGGTTTTGAAAAGGTTTTTTAACAGTTTTTTGTTTTTTTGTGAATGTTAACAAAAAACGCCGTCACACTATGGGAAAAACGCCCGAATTTCATGTTATTTGAGCTCGACCACCGTAACACCGCCGTCGCCCTCGCCGTACTGCCCGATGCGGAAGCTGCGGATACGCTTGTCCCCTCGGAGATACTGCCAACGCGCGTTTTTCAGCGCCCCTGTTCCCTTTCCGTGAATGAGATGCACGGTGTGGAAGCCCGAAAGCATGGCATCGTCCAGATACTTGTCCACCGCCGCCCAGGCCTCCTCACCCGTCTTGCCTCTGAGATCGATCTCGTCGATGCAATCCGAGCTGGCTTTTTTGCGGTAGGTGCTGACCGCCTTTTTTTGGTTGTCCTTATCGGTAAAGGTCGCCCCCTCCTCCACAAGGCGCAGATTGCCAAGCTTTGTGCGCGTGCGGATGATGCCCGCCTGCACCTGCACGTTGCCCTGCGCATCGGGAAGCTCCAGGACGGTCGCTTCCTTGTCCAGATCGACCAAAAGCACGCGATCATCCTTGCGGAGCGGACGCGGAAGCACGTAATTTTCGTTAGTTCTCTCGCTCACGGGGTTATACTTGTCCTCGTTGTCGCGGATGTGACCGCGGACCGCGCGGCGCGTGCGCTCCAGCTCCTCGCCGAAGTTGGCCGCCTCCTGCTTTTTGCGGATGTTCTCCAGCTGAGCAAATACAAAGGCGCTGGATGCCTTGGCGCTCTCCATCACGGCCGCCGCCTTGTTTTTGGCGTCCTCCAGCATTTTTTCGGAGTCCTTCAGGCGCTTACCGATGGTGCGCTCGGCGTCCGCCTTATACTTTTGGTAGGTCGCGCGCATTTCCTCGGCCTCGGCAAGACGCTTTTCCATTTCCACGCGGCTTTTCTCCAGCTTTTCGATGATGTCTTCAAAGCGGCGGTTCTCCGCGCTGACGTTTCCCTTTGCTTTTTCAATGATCTCGGGCGAAAGACCCAGCTTGCCCGAAATGGCAAACGCATTGGATTTGCCGGGTGCACCGATCACCAGTCGGTAGGTCGGGCGCAGAGTCTCTACGTCAAACTCACACGAGGCGTTGCAAACGCCCACCGTGTCCAGCGCGTAGGCCTTGAGCTCGGAATAGTGCGTGGTCGCCACGCAGAGCGCGCCCCGCTCGCGCACGGTATCAATGATAGCCACGGCCAGCGCCGCGCCCTCCACGGGATCGGTACCGCCGCCCAGCTCGTCAAAAAGCACCAGCGAGCGGTTGCCCACTCTCTCAAGGATGGAAACGATGTTTACCATATGCGAGCTGAAGGTGGAAAGCGACTGTTCAATGCTTTGCTCGTCGCCGATGTCAACCAAAACCTCATCAAAAAAGCAGATCGACGAGGA
>JAGAUC010000059.1 GCA_017621015.1 Clostridia bacterium
ATTCGGGCTGACGGTCGGCGCGGAGGTCCTCGTCACGGAAGCAACGCGCCAGCTGCACGTAGCGGTCAAAGCCCGAAAGCATCAAAAGCTGCTTATAGATCTGAGGCGACTGCGGAAGCGCGTAGAACGAGCCCTTGTGAATGCGCGAGGGAACGATATAGTCGCGCGCACCCTCGGGCGTGGGCTTGATCATCATAGGCGTCTCGATCTCGTAAAAGCCATTCTCGTAGTAGTATTCGCGCGCGATGCGGGCGATCTCGTGGCGCAGATGGATGTTGCGCTGGAGCTCGGGACGGCGAAGGTCGAGATAACGGAACTTCAGCGCCGTCTCGTCCTTTACGTTGTTTGTGTCGCTGACCTCAAAGGGAGGGGTCTGAGCAGCCGAAAGCACCTTGAGGCTCTTAACGTAGATCTCGATGCTTCCCGTCGAAAGATTCTTGTTGACCGCGCCCTCGCCGCGCTCTCTGACCACGCCGTGCGCGCAAAGCACGTACTCAGCACGGCAGGAAAACGCCTTGTCAAACACCTCGCGGTCGGTTGCCTCGTCAAAGGCGAGCTGAACGATACCCGTGCGGTCGCGCAGGTCGATGAAAATAAGCGCACCAAGGTCTCTCTGCCTTTGCACCCAGCCCATCACGCAGACCTCGGTGCCGACGGCACTCGCAGGCACCTCGCCGCAATAGTAGCTTCTTTTATCCTCTTTTGTCAAAAATTCTGCCATGTTTATATCCCCTTAACCAATAATATTTCCTTTGTTATCAAAAAGCGGAAGCTTCTCAAGGTAGCAAATGTCCTCTCGTCCCTGCGCGTCGCCCTCGGCAAGGATGGCCATACGGCCGCAGATAATGCCGCCTGCCTTTTCCACCAGCGTTTCCAAGGCTCTGAGCGACTCGCCCGTCGAGATGACGTCATCCACCAGCAAAATGCGCTTGCCCTTCATCATCTCGGCATCCAGGCCGTCCAGGTACAGCGTTTGCTCCTTTTTGGTGGTGATGGAGTTGACCGTAACGGAAATGGGGTCAACCATATAGACCTTTACGCCCTTGCGTGCCACGAAATATTTTTTGTCGCCGTGAAGGCGCGCCATCTCGTGCGCCAGCGGAATGCCCTTGGCCTCGGCGGTGATGAGATAGTCGTACTCGGGTGCGCGTTTAAGCAGCGCGTCGGCCGCGGCTGTGGTCAGCTCGTGGTCGCCGAAAATAATAAAGCCCGCAATGCTGAGCGTATCGGTCAGCGGACAAATGGGCAGGGCGCGGTCAAGCCCCGCGATCTTCATAGAATGATAAAGCATATCTGTCTCTCCCAAAAACATATTTATCTACTCTATTATACACCATATCCCAAAAAAGTCAAAGGGTTTTGCACAAAAAAATATCTTTTTGAAAAAAAACAAAGGAATTTCTTGCTTTTTTCTTCATCGATTGTGAACCCACGGTGCGCGTTTCTCCGATACGTCACTCTTTACAAGAAAAGCCGAGTCATTTCCGACTCGGCTTTTCGGTTTAGTAGGCTTGGATGTCGCAGGATCCGGTGAGGGTGATGTCGATCTCAGCGTCGATGTCTCTCACAAGCGCGGCAAGCGCGGGGAGGGCGACATTTTCGGTGTAATAGTGCCCGGCCTCGATGAGGTTGAGGCCGTCCTCGGTGGCGGTGGACAGGCGGTGATAACCCAGCTCTCCGCTGAGGTAGGTGTCAGCTCCGGCGCGCTTGGCCGCGCCGATAAAGTCCTCACCGCTGCCGCCCAGAAGCGCCACACGGCGGACGGGCAGGCTGCCTGCGGCAAGCACGGCGGGCGCCCCCAGTGCCGCCTTTACCCTTTGGGCAAATTCGGCCAGTGTGCAGGGCTCCACCTCACCGATGCGCCCCATTTCCTCGCCCTCGTTGCCAAAGGGCAGAGCGTTTCTCAGGCCAAGCGCCTTAGCCAGCGCATCGTTGACGCCACCCGAAAGGGCGTCAAAGCGTGTGTGGAAGGAAAGCACGGAGATGCCGCTTTGCACCAGCTTTATTAGCTTGCGCGGCACGGCGTTTTGCTCGGTGAGTGCTCCGACTGGGCGAAAGATGAGGGGGTGGTGTGAGAGAATGGCATCGTAGCCCTCGGCAATCGCGCGATCGACCACCGCCTCGGTGACGTCAAGCGCCAAAAGAAGCCTGCGGCAGACGCGGTCGGGCTTTGGACAGCACATAAGGCCGTCGTTGTCCCACTCGCAGGACAGCGAGGAGGGGATGGCGGCATCCAGTTTTTTATAAAGCTCGGAAACGGTAATCATAGCAATATCTCCTTGATCTCGGCCAAGAGCGCACACTCATACGCGGCGTCAACGCCTGCGGCAGCCTTGGCGGCTTGGATTTCGGCAAGAGTTTTTTGGTGGCGCGCGAGCAGCTCAAAAAGCAGCGAATCGCGGCGTTTCAAATTGGCCTCGCCCACAAGCAGGGCAAGCGGCGAATGGGTGCGCGTTTGGCCGTCATAAGTGACCACAAGCGTTTGATAGATACGCCCGTCTTCCTTTGTGAGTGTCTCGCCCAGGACAGAAAACCCCTCTAAATCGAGAAATTGGCGGAGCGTTTCGGGTTTGGTCATAGGCTGAAGAACAAAGCGCAGCGAAGGGTCCTTGGTCCATGGAACGGCCGCGAGAATGGAGGCGATCAGCTCGCCGCCCATGCCGAAAACGGTGATGTCCTCGGGGGCATAGGGGGCGATCCTCTGCAATCCATCCGACAGGCAGGTGGTAATTTTGTCCTCAAGACCGTAGGCCCTTATGTTGGCCCCGGCTACGGCGAGCGGGCCCTCGCGCACGTCGGCGGCTACCGCTCCGCGCACCCTGCCCGTAAGGCAAAGATAAAGCGGCAGGTAGGCATGGTCGGTGCCGATGTCGGCCAAAAACGTCCCCTCGCGCACGTAGGGCAGGGCGCTCAAAAGACGCTTGCTGATGGGTGGTAATGTCATATAGTGTTCCTTTATAAATTGAAGTTTAACGGTCTGGCTACGCTTGAACGAAG
>JAGAUC010000060.1 GCA_017621015.1 Clostridia bacterium
ATGAGCAAGTCCAAGGGCGAATTCCTTACAGTCTCGCTTTTGGAAGAGAAGGGCTATGATCCGATGGTCTACCGTCTGTTCTGCCTGGGCTCGCACTACCGCAAGTCGCTTGTATTCTCGTTTGAGAATCTTGACAATGCCGCGGCTTCCTATAAAAAGCTTGTGGCAAAGATCGCTGCCCTTCTTCCCGAGAGAGATGGGGCGGTCGATAAGGACGCCTTTGACAAGCACCGCGCCGATTTCTGCGCGGCCCTGGACAATGATCTCAACACCTCGCTTGCCGTCACCGCGCTTTATGACGTGTTGAAGGCAGAAACGAGTGTCGCTACCAAGCTGGCGCTGATTGCTGAATTTGATAAGGTGCTTACGCTGAACCTCATCTCGGCGGCTGAGAAGCTGCAAGCGGAGAGTTCCGCGGCCGAGGGCGACGAGGATACGGCGTGGATCCGTGAGCTTATTGAGGCACGTACCGCCGCCAAAAAGGCCAAAAATTTTGCCGAGGCCGACCGCATCCGTGACGAGCTTGCCGCCAAGGGCGTGACGTTGATCGATACCCGAGAGGGAACCAAGTTTGAGATCAAGGCGTAAGCCGTGCTTCTCGGAAAGGAACACGCTATGCTTGCTTTTCTCAGAAAGCACCGCGAAATTCTCGCCTATCTCATCGTAGGCGGTATGACGACCGTCATTGGCTTTGGTACCTATTTTCTTGTGCTGCTCGCGGCGCGCACTCTGGGCGTTCGGGAGGAGAGCACGGCGTATCACGCGGTGCGTGTAGTGGCGCAGATCCTTCAGTGGATCCTGGCAGTCCTTTTCGCCTACGTTGCCAATAAAAAATGGGTGTTCCGATATCAGGCGGACGTTACCAAAAAGCAGACCGCACTCAATTTTGTCTCGTTTGTCACCTCGCGACTGTTTTCGCTGGGGGCGGATTCGCTCGTCACCTTCGGTACGATATGGATCCTGCTTCAAAGCGGCTATGTGACGCGGGAGATCCACTTTGTTCTTCCCATCTCGCTTTCTCCGGATTTCTGGGGCAAGCTTCTTGCCGCGATCGTCGTGGTCATCCTAAACTATATTTTGGGAAAATTTGTTGTTTTTCGAAAAACACAGGAGAAGAATACTTGACATCGGGAAGAAAATATCTTATAATGAAATAAGCCGAATGATGCTCCGACAGCGAGGTTTCTCTCACGGTCGGAGCATTACTTTTAGGAAAGGAGATCTGCGGTGAAAAGAATTCAACTAGATGCGGAAAAAAGAGATATCCTGTTCCGCGCGCTTGTGGCGCTTGCAATGCTGTTTGGCACTGCTTTGCTTCAGACCTCGTTTCTTCCGTGGGTCGGTCTTTTTGGTGCGATCCCCGATCTTTTATTGATCTTCGTGGCGGGCGTTGGCTTTTTTAACGGCTCCGGCGTGGGAATCCCGTTTGGTATCGGTGCGGGTCTTGTCGGTTATTTTCTCGGCGGAGGAAATGCGATGATGATCCTTTTGTATTCACTTGCGGGAATTCTTTTTTCTATGATCTTTATGGGCAGAAGATATCTGCCCTGGTGCTTACATATGGCGGCGGCCGTCCTTTTTAAGGCGGTCTGGTCGCTTTTGATGTGCCTTTTGTTTTCGCCCGTGCCAAGGCCGTTTGCGGCTCTTTGGTACAGCATTTTGCCCGAGCTTTTGGGCACGCTTTTGCTTTCGCTTGCGCTTTATGTTCCCGTAAGGGCAGCGGCACGTTTGCTGAAGCGGAAAAGTGAGCTGTAAAGGAGGCTAACGTGAAAAAGACAAACTTATACGCCAGATATCTGGTTTTGCTCGGCGTTTTTGCCTCGATGTGCCTTGTGTTTGTGATTCGCCTGGCTTCCTTCCAGTTTTTTGGAAGTAACGAGGAAAAATATCGGGAATACGACGTAAAGAACTTTACCTATACCGTTACCGTCCCGGCGCTTCGCGGGGATATTTGCGATAGAGACGGCAAGATCATTACCACGACCAAGCAGGCGTATGCGCTGGCGTTTGACTACTGGTCGATGCCCGTGGACAAGGAGGAGGCCAACCGCTCCATCCTTGTGGCACTTGAGGCTCTTAGGGAAACCAATGCTATGGGAAATCGGACCGAGGATTATTTCCCCTTTGAGGGCATTTATCCCAATCTCAGATGGAAGGACGGTGCTACGCAGGAGGGAAGTGCGCTCTACGCGCGCCTTCAGCGCGTGATCGCACGCCGAAATCTGAAGGAGGATATGACCGATGACGAGCTGATTGCCTGGTATGCCAAGAAGTTCGGCATGCTGGACAGCGAGGGAAAGCCCCTTTATACCAACGAGGAAATGACCGAGCTGCTTCGGGTCCGTTACAATATGGATGCCGTGGATTTTGGAACATTTGTGCAGTATCATCTTGCTGACAACGTCTCGATTGAGACAGTCTCGTATGTTAAGGAGAAAAACGCGCTGGGCATGGTCTTTCCGCGAAGCACCGAGAGACAGTACAATTATCCGGGATATCTCTCGCACATTCTCGGTAGCACCGGAAGCATTACTGCGGATACATTGGAGTATTATACCGAGCTTGGATATCCTGCCGATGCCATTGTTGGCACATCGGGGATTGAGAAGCTGTTTGAGGAGTACCTTCACGGTGTGGATGGAGAAATGACCGTCGTTGAGGATAAAAACGGTTACATCATTGATACGTATATTTCCAAGGAGCCGATCCCCGGCAAGGATGTCTGGCTTTCGATCGACATCGATCTTCAGGTGGCGGCGGAGGATTCGCTGAAGGAATACGTAGATCGGTATTCGGAAAATGAGTCGGCGGGCGGCGCATTTGTTGCCATTGACCCCAAGACCAACGGTGTACTGGTAATGGCCTCCTATCCGACTTACGATCTGACCACCTTTTCTCAGAATTACAACAGCCTGCTCTCCGACCCGGCCATTCCGCTTCTCAACCGCGCTCTCAACGGTGTTTACACCCCCGGCTCGACCTTTAAGCTGGGAACGGCGGCCGCGGCTCTTGAGGAGGAGAAGATCACGACAAGCAGCCAGGTCAATTGTGTTGGCTTTTATCGACTGGGAAATTATCAGATGAAATGCTGGGTACATCCCGATTCGCACGGATATCAGGACGTGGTGCACGCCATTGCCAATTCCTGCAACGTCTTTTTTGCCGAAATGGGTGACCGTCTCGGCATTGACGTGATGAACAAATACGGCAGGGCCTTCGGTCTTGGCTCGGCCACGGGCATTGAGCTTTCCGAGTCGCTGGGTAATCTTGCGGGCGAGGCCAGCCGCCTGGAAAACGGAGGCGGTGCCTGGTATCCGGCCGATACCGTTATGGCGGCGATCGGTCAGTCGGATAATGCTTTCACGCCGCTTCAGATCTGCAATTACGTAACCACGCTTATGCGCGGCGGCACACGCTACGAGGTACATATTCTGGATTCGGTACGTGAATTTTATACCGACGAGGTCCTTCTTTCCAAAACGCCAAGCGTTTTGAGCGAGATCGACTTGAGTCAACATACAGTCTCCACAGTCATGGAGGGAATGAAGAGTATGGTCAGCTCCAGCGCAACGGCAACCTATCTTTTCCGAAACGTACCGGTCACTGTTGGCGGTAAGACGGGTACGGCGCAGGTCGGCACCGACAACGATAATGGTCTGTTTGTGTGTACCGCACCGTATAACGCTCCCGAGATCGTTTCGGCGTGTGTTATTGAGGGCTCGAATACAGGACGGTATTCCGAGGGTGTTGCCGCAGCGGTGCTTGAGGAATATTACGGCGTGAATCAATAAAGGAGAAAGCTATGGATTCTGTATATACCGTGCATCGGGACACGTATTTGTCCGCAGATGCGAAGCATACGATCGTGTATTATGTGTATATTCCTAAAAACAGGGAGCCGCGCGCCATCGTGCAGATCAGCCACGGAATGTGCGAGTACATCGGCCGCTATGAGCCGTTTGCCGCATTCCTTTGTGAGAAGGGATATGTCGTGGCAGGCAACGATCACGTGGGACACGGGGCAAGCGCCGCAAATGAGGCCGACCTCGGCTTTACATCGGGAGCGGAGAATCTGGTGGACGATGTGCATATGCTGACCGAAAGGCTGAAGAATGAGTACAGGGGCTTACCGCTCGTTCTTTTGGGACACAGCATGGGCTCGTTTGTGGCCAGACGGTATCTGGAAAAATATCCCGGTGCCGCAGACGCGGCGATCATCAGCGGTACGGGCGGCCCCGACAGCCCGACCGGCTTTGGCAAACTGCTGACAAAAACCATGATGCTGTTTAAGGGCGAGCGTTACCGTAGTGAGCTTGTCAAAAGCATCGCCTTTATGGGCTACAATAAGCACTTTGAAGCCGAAAACTGTAAGGATGCCTGGATCTCGCGCGATCGAGAGATCGTGGAGCGTTACGGAAAGGATCCGCTTTGCCAATTCACTTTTACGCTCAAAGGGTATTACGATCTTTTTGACCTTCTCGGTAAGGTTTCAGACAAGGCCTGGGCTGGCAATCTCAAAAAGGATCTGCCCATCCTTATGATCAGCGGTGAGGACGATCCGGTCGGGGCCTACGGCGTAGGCGTCCGTAAGATCTATGACCGCTTGACAAGAGCGCAAATGACCGATGTGAGCCTGAGGCTTTACGCGGGTGCGCGGCATGAGATGCTCAACGAGACCAACCGCGTCAAGGTGTTTGCGGACATTGCCGCCTGGCTGGAACAAAAAATTTGACGGGGTAGAGATATGGGAAACACCTTTTATTTTGCTTGGGAGGTCGACGTGCTTCGTTGGCTGCAATCGTTTATGGGAGGCTTTGGCGAGAAGCTTGCGGAGCTTGTCACGATGTTTGGCGAGGAGCTGATCATCGTGGGTGTGCTCGGCTTTCTCTACTGGGCGTACGATAAAAAATTCGGTATTTTTGTGGGTACAAACATCATTGCGGCACTTGTGCTGAATCCGATGGTGAAAAACGTGTTTTTGCGCCGCCGTCCGTATCTTGATGTGGCGGGCGTGGAGTGCTTGCGCCCCATCAGCGACGGGGCAGAGCTCACTGACCTCGCGGCACAAGGGTATTCCTTCCCAAGCGGTCATTCCACAAGCGCCGCGGCGGTTTACGCCTCGCTTCCGTTCTATCGCAAAAAGGGGTGGCTGATCGTCATTGCCATTTTGTTGCCGCTTGCGGTTGGCATTTCGCGTGTCTGCCTTGGCGTACATTATCCGACCGACGTGATTGCGGGCTGGCTTCTCGGCCTTGCTTGCGTGGTACTTATGAGTTATCTGCAACGAAGGATCCAAAAGCGATGGGTGCTCTATGCAGGGATAACGGTGATCGCCCTTGTGGGATGCTTCTATTGCACGAGCAAGGACTATTTCACCTCGCTGGGTATGATGATCGGCTTTTTCGCCGGTAATCTGTTTGAGGAGAAATTCGTTCGCTTTGAGGATGATCGCCGTCCGCTTGCCATGCTTGTTCGCTTTGTGGGAGGCGTTGCCATCTTCCTTGGTCTCAACTCGCTCTTAAAGCTCCCGTTCCCGAGTGACCTTTTGTCCTCGGCAACCCCTCTCTCCTACGCCATCCGCGTTTGTCGCTACGCAATCGTCCTTTTTGTCGATGTGGCACTTTACCCGATGCTGTTTAAGTGGATAAAGAAAAAATAAAATCTCCCCGAACTGTAGAAAAACAGTTCGGGGAGATTTTATTTTTGGAATTGTTCTTTAAACGCTGCAGTAGTCATGCCTGTGGCCTTTTTGAAGCATTTACAAAAATAGGTGGCGTCGTAAAAATTCAAAAGCTCGGCAATCTGCTCTACTGAAAGCTCATTGCTCATCAGCAACTCCTTTGCTCTCTCCATTTTTTCATTTATAATATACGTCGTGGGGCTCTGGCCCATTTGAGCCTTGAATTTACTGCGGAAGGAGGATTCGGACATGGCACACATCTTGGCGAGCTCGCCTACTGAAACATTGGCATCCAGATGTGTATGAATATAGGATATACCGTCGATGATGTCGCCCTTTAGGTTCTGCATTTGCTCAAGGAGCTTTTCAAAAAAGGAATAGGCTTGTATTTTCAGGCGCACAGTTTGGTAGCTTGAGCGGTTATAAAGTGCCAAAAGTTCCCAAAGCATGTTCTGCACAGAAGTTGGCGTATTTTCCCATACGATACAGGGATCGTTACCCAGTGAAAGCGGTTGCCCATCGTCACTTGCCAAAATAAAATTCATTAAAACCGAGCGAGAAACCGTCTCATCGTGCGAAAAGCGTACGGCGTAACGCGAATGATGCGGAAGATAGACGAGCGCGCCGCGCCCGGCCTTCAGCTCATAGCCGTTGGCAAGCGTATACACGGCAGAATTGCAGTTCATCAGCATAAACCCGTCGTTTGGACGCTCTTTTTTTAAAAAGCTGTATTTTTCGCCGTCCTCCCAATTTTGCTCCATGAGCATTAAGTGTGAGAAATGAAAGGACACACCATTCAAGACGTTAAGATCCACGGTAGCACGCTCCTTTTTTACAGATCCTCTCTATTATAGCAGATTTTATTGAAAAATACCATAGGTTTGTAAAATTTTACCTTTCCAAACGCTAAAAAATATGATTTAATAAAGAAAAAGAAAAGGAGGGGGAAATATGAGTAAAATTTCACTTCAAATGTATACCATGCGCGAGCATACGGGAAGTCTCGCGTCACTTGAGACCACGGTGGAAAGGTTGGCCGGCATCGGATTTGAGATGCTCCAATACAGTGTTCCCGAAAATTACGACGTGGCAGAGGTAAAACGAATCTTCGACCGCTTCGGTATGAAAAACGACTCGCTCTATTGCGACTCCTTAGCACTCCAGGAGAAGTCGGGGAAGGTCCTCTCGCAATGCGAGCTTTTTGACACGAAGTACGTGCGCCTTGACTCGATCCCCGTGGGACTTACAAGCTCGGCGGCAGGATATAAAATGTATGCGCATTATCTGAACGACGTGGCAAAGGAATATAAGAAGCAGGGCGTGAAGCTTCTTTACCATTTTCATGCCTTTGAATTTATTCGATTTGGTAATACTACGGGTATTGAGATATTCCTTTCGGAGAGCGATCCCGAGGTCATTCAGATCATTCCCGACACGCATAGGATCCATTCGGGCGGACGCAACATTTGCCGCTTCCTCGAAACCTATAAAGAGCGCTACGATTACGTTCATTTCAAGGATTTTGGTATCGCTTCGCGCGAGGAGACGCTTGAAGCGCGCCCCATTCTTTATGCACCCGTGGGCGAAGGAAATCTCGAATGGGATGACATCATTGCGGTATGTAAGAAGAACGGCGTAAAGAGCTACGCCATTGAGCAGGATAAATGCAACGGAAGAAATGCCTTTGACTGTGTGGCGTCCAGCTTCCGCTTCATGAAAAACGCAGGTATCTGAGAAAGGATCACCCTATGAAATTCAAGCCGGTAAAGACCGCGGTCATCGGCTGCGGCATGATATCCAATATTTATCTTCGTGTTCTTAAGGAAAAATTCAGCATCATTGAGCTTGTTGGCTGCTCAGATATCGTTGAGTCCAAGGCTGCTGCACAGGCAAAGAAATATGACATTCGCCAGATGACGAATGAGGAAATTCTTTCCGATCCGGAGATTGAGCTCGTTCTGAATCTCACCTATGCCTCGGCGCATTACGAGGTCAACCGCGCCATTCTCTTGTCAGGCAAGCATTGCTATAGCGAAAAAATGATGTGCCTTACGATGGAAGAGGCAGACGAACTTGATCGCATCCGTCGTGAAAAGGGCGTCATGTTTGCCGTGGCCCCCGACACTTTTCTCGGTGCCGGTATTCAGAGCG
>JAGAUC010000061.1 GCA_017621015.1 Clostridia bacterium
AAACTTTTACTGAATGGGTCTGCACAAGCTTCACGTCATTTTGAGCCGCGAGCCCCGATGCGGAAAAGAGAGCGAGCCCTCTTTGTCCGCTTCGAGGCTTGCGGCATAAATGTTCTTCGCGCTTTAGCGCGAAGAACCAAAATGACCCCAAAAACTCTTCTCGATATTGCTTTCGCAGACTTTATTGTGCGAAAAAAGTTCCTTTCCCCAAAAGTTTTTGGGGGTTGTAGGGGACTTTTTTCAAAAAGTCCCCTACACGTATCTCTTATTCCAATTTCAGCGAATCGCAGTCGAGGAAGGCGTGAGCGCCGAGGTAGGAGTCCACAGGCACGATATGCGACGCGCCGCAGTCCTCGCAATACACCAGGATCCCGTCCTCCATCATGCGGAAATTGTAATGCCCCTCGGTATTTTCGGGACATTTGCAGAAGATCTTTTTGTCCTCCTTCAGCTCCCCGATAACGAACATCACGATCTGACGGATCTGCGGATCGGACAAAAAGTCCTCCTCCTCTCCGTGAAGCGCCTCGTAGCTGTTGATCCCGTTTTGCTCCATCATATCCAAAAGCTCCAGCTCGGTCTTGGCCAGCTCGGCTTTGACGTGATTCATCTCACCCATAAAGCAGATATTGATGTCCGAATACGGGCACGGAAGCAAAAACAGATCCCGTCCGTAAAAAACATTCTGACTCACCACAAAGCTGTGGGGCTTGGGGCAAAGCAGACAGGGTACGCTGAGGCGCACCTTTTTGTCGTTGGTATATACCGCGGTAAGCTCGCTTTTGCCGCAGGTGCATTTGAGCTTGACCATATCTGCCGAAAGCGAGAACATACCCACCGCCGAGATCACTCCGCTGCCGCAGTGCGGACAGCGGTACGCCAGCGTCGTTGTCTTTGTATCAATTACCATAATCTATCCTTTACCGATTTTCGGATCTTACCGTCTTGTATTAGTATATGTCAAGAGCCGCCGCTTGAACGTGCAAACGCTCGACCCTCTATGACAGAAAACGGCACGGGTGATCCATGCCGTTTTCAATTCGAGCGTTACGCCGCCGTCGTTTCGTTTGTGTTCTTGGCAACCGCCTTTTCGTTGACGGTCACGTGCTTCTTTGTCAGCTCCTCGACGACCTTTGCGTACTCGTCGTTGATATAACTGTCGATAGCGTTTACGTGGTAGGCAGGCTTGCCCTCGCCAATGAAGTACATAATGTGGTAACCGAACTCGGTCTCAACCACACCCGTGTCTCCGGTCTTGCGGCTCTCGTCAAAGGTCCACGCGTCAAAGGTCTCAACCATCTGACCCTGCGTGACACCCTCGTATACGCAACTCGAGTCCTCGTTGTTGTCCTTTGCCAGCTCCTCGAACTTTTCAAGCGTTGCCTCACCGGCCAGGAAATCGGCCAACAGCTTGTCTGCCTTTTCCTTGGCGGCGGCCTTTTCCTCAGCCGTTGCCTTATCCTTTTCGGCCTTGATGAGGATGTGTGCCACGTCCTTGGTTGCCGACTCGTCCAGCTTCATATCGCTTGCCATCATATAGGCGGTCTTGGAGTATTCCTTATCGTCAGCCGCCTCGATCACCTTGGTGTCACCCACCTTGGTGTCGGCATTCGAGGCCCACGCGATCATCTCGTCATCGGCCGCCTCGGTGTAGCCTTGCGTTGTGGGCAGGTTGGCGATCGAGCTGGTGCAGGTAGCATACAGCTTGGCGGCAACCGTCTCAAACAGCTCCGCATAAGTCGCATCCTCGGTCACGCCCGAGTTGAAGCTTTCGTTACCGACAACTGCCACAAAGAGATTTTCGATCAAAGCCGCCTTTGCGGTCTCCACAAGCTCCTCAGAGGGGGCGGCGAGCGTGCCGCGGTTGTTTTCGATCAGCGTGTTCAGAGCCTTCTCGACCTCATACTCGATCACAAGCCTCTTGAACTCGTCCGCCGTGGTAGCGGCCGCAAGCTTCTCTGCATATCTGTCCACCAGCTTCTGTGCCTCAATGTAGGCCACCGTGTCGTCGCCATAGTCCTCGGCCTTCAGAGCCATCGCAAACTTCAGAAGCTCGGCGCTGTAGTAGTCCGCCTTGTTGGCATCCACATACTCGCGAATGGCCTCGTCGGTCGCACCCGCCTCAATCTCCTCGCTCACGGTCTCGGCATACTTAGCGGCAAGCGCGCGAAGCTCCAGCGCCGCTCTTACGTCCTTCTTCTTTACACCGGTACCCAGCGAGCCGGCCGAAAGCTCCTTAAGCTCGGCCTCGATCGCCTCAATGTCCTCTGCCTCAAGCTTTACGCCCTTAGCGGTTGCCTCCTCGGCCATAGCCACAAGCTCCTTGGAGCTCTCGATGGCCGAGTCAAAAAAGTCGTTCAGCGTATACTGGCTCATCATCTGTGCCACCGCGTTGTACGCCTGCGTAGCATCGCCGGCATAGTAGTAGTTGAGGTACAGATAAAAATACTGATTAAACGTATTCATATACGCGAGGTTTTCATAATAAGGGAGCATGGTTCCCGTCACCTCAAAGTTGTCCGAGCTTACGTAAACGGTGTTTCTCTCCATCACGCCGGAATCCGAGAAGATGAAAATCGCCACAGCGGCAAGCAAAAGCACCGCGATGATGGCAACCATCAGCGTCGTGGAGCGATCCTTCTTGGCCGCGCTTCTCTTAGCGGGCTTTACGGCCGCGCCCGAGCCCGACATGCTGTAGATGTCTTCATATCTGTCGTTTCTGTTTCTGTTTCCTTTTCCCATGTTTCGGGTCCACCTTTATCTAAAAATTTCACAAAAATACGCCATTGGGTACAGACGTACTTTTTTATTATATATTGTCAAAGTGATGACACTTTGAATTTTTTATGAACAAAAAACAAACTTTTCTGTTTTTTGTTACAAATCCAAAAGGATGGGCAAGATCATCGGCTTGCGCTTGGTCTTGCTGTAAAGATACTTGGCCAGATCGTCCTTGATGCGGTTTTTCAGGTGCGCGTAATCCAGCCTCGGGGCTCGGAGCTCCTCGTCAAGGATCCTCGCGGCCATCGCCTTGATCTCATCCATCAGCGATTCCGACTCGCGCACGTACACAAAGCCGCGCGAAACGATCTCGGGCCCCGACAAAAGCAGCTTGGCCTCGGGCTCCACAGCGGCCACCACCGCGATCAGGCCGTCCTGCGAGAGATGCTTACGGTCACGAAGCACGATATTGCCGACATCACCCACGCCCAGACCGTCCACCAGCACGTTGCCCGACGGAACGGTACCGCCAAAGCGCGCGCCCTCGCGGTCGATCTCAAACACCTTGCCGATCTCCGAGATGAAGATGCGGTCGGGCGTCATTCCCATATCGAGCGCCAGCGCCCGATTCGCCGCCAGGTGGCGGTATTCGCCGTGGATGGGCATAAAATACCTGGGCTTGGTCAGCGCCTGCATGAGCTTGAGCTCCTCGGTGCAGGCGTGTCCCGAAACGTGGACCTCCATTGCCGCATCGTGAAGCACCTTAACGCCGCGCGCCAAAAGCTCGTTGATGATGCGTCCCACCAGCTTTTCGTTGCCGGG
>JAGAUC010000062.1 GCA_017621015.1 Clostridia bacterium
AGTTTGCCGTCATCGTACACCTACCCTTTATTGTTGCCGAAAACAAGGGCTTTTTTTCACATAATGCAAAAAGCGCATAAAAATGGGGAACCCATTTTTATGCGCTGTCATGGAGGGCATGACACCAAATATACAATTATGATTATCTTCGTCTGAGCTTACCGATGACACGGCCGCCGCACCAAACGCTCTGGAAATCCTTGAGCATAATGTCGCCATAGTTCTTGTTGAGCGAGATCAGGCGGTCACCGCCGTAGATCTTGAAGAAGCCGTCGCCGTCAAGCATAAAGATGGCCGGCTCGCCAACCTCCACGCTGTCACACTCCGATACCAGAAGAATGTCGCCGTTCTTATACTTGGGCTCCATACTGTCACCGCTGATCTTAAGCGCAAAATCGGCCTCGGCCGTGCGCGAATTCTGCGCGATGTAGATCTCCTCGCCACGGCTCTCGTCCAAAAACTCGCCGATACCGGCGGAAACCGGCAGGTCGTACAGCATGATCGGGCGCTTGCCCAGATGTGCCCCCTCCTGCGATTCCTCCACGCGGCGACGAAGCTCCTCGGAGGACAGCACCTTGGCCTTGCCCTTCTCGGCGTATTCCGAGCCGATCACGCGCTGAAGCTCCTTGTCCACGACCAGGGCACAAAGCTCACGTCCGTGCGCGTCCAGGCGGCGGTAATTTTCGATCAAACGGATCTCCCCGTCCTCCAGTGTATAGTTGTTATCGTTTCGCTCCACACCGCTCACGATGTAGTCCAGCGAGCAACCGAGCGCGTTGCAGATCGACAGAATGTTGGAAAGCTTGGGCGAATCGCTGATGCCGGCCAGGATCTTGCTGAGCGTGCCGAGCGGAATCCCCGTCATATCCGAAAGCATATCGTTGGTGATCTTACGTTCACTCTTTATTTTTTTGATGCGATCGACGTAATCCATACCGTTTCCTCCAAAATTGGCTTTTGTGGCACTATTATATCACATCTTTTCCGATTTGTAAAGAGTTTTTTAAAAAAAAGTTCCGAATTTAGAAAAATTTTTATTTTCCACCTTTTTATTTTCCAAAAAAGCAAAAGGGTCAAAGCTCTCCCAAGCAAAAGGCAAGATCGACCGACTCTGCCAAAAGCGAGGCCACGCGGTCGGTGATCCGATCGCATTCCTTGGGCGTAACAAAGAAATTGCGCCCGTTTTCCAGCACCGCCTTCAGCTCCGCGCCGATCTCCTCTACCCCCGAACGACTCAGTGCCTCAAAGACCAGCGTGGAGGAATCGATCACCGTCGGCACGCCCAAGGCAATCACAGGAACGCCCACGGTCTCAGCGTTTATGCCCTTTCGCTCATTGCCGATGCCCGAGCCCGGCTCAATGCCGCTGTCACAAAGCTGAACGGTGGCGGCCAGCCGCTCCGACGAGCGCGTGGCCAGCGCGTCGATCGCAAGCACCAGATCGGGACGAACGTTCTCCGCTGCGCCGCGCACCAGCTCCACCGTCTCCATACCCGTCTGCCCAAGCACGCCGGTAAACAGCACCGAGATCTCGCACCGTCCCACCGTATCGTAGAGCTCACGGTCAAGCTGCCGCAGGTGTCTGGTAGCAGTAAGGCGCCGCGCCGCCCTCGGGCCTATGGCATCGGCGGTGATCTCTTCGTTACCAAGGCCCGCCACCAAAACCGAAAAATCCCCATTGGGCTCTCCGGGGCACATCGCGCGGATCTCCCTTGCCAAAAGACGCACAAGCCGCTCCCACGCCTCGCCACAAAGGTCGACAATGGCGCCGCACTCGACGGTCACGTAGGTTCCCAGTGGCTTGCCCAAAAGCGTACCGTGCGCCTGTTCCTTGACGCTCAGGCGCATCACCTCAAAGCCGTCCGTGTTCTCGCGACGGCATATTTTTTCCAGCTCCCCTGCCTCAAGTGCCGCGCTGTCCATGCGCTCACATGCGAGATCAGTCCTTGTGTAATTTTCCATTTTTTCACCTCCTTCGGCTTAGTATGTCCCACAAAAAAATTTACATTCTTTGCTTGAATTCCAAAACAAAATCCTTTATACTTTATATATTGGAAAATCCCTATTCAAAATGCCCAATTTTCAGGGGGAGAATTGTGCAAATGTCCAAAAATTGATTTTGTTTGCCATAACCTGTTGATAAAAATCCATTTTAATGCTATAATATCATAAATAATGCCGTTTTATGGCAAAATTGAGTTTCTGATTATCCAAGGAGGATTTCAAACCTATGACAAAGCGTATCTTAGCCTTTGTTTTGTGCGTCCTTATGCTTCTTCCTTGCCTCATTTCCTGCGGAAATAAGGTGACCGAGGATATGCGCGGCGCTTACATCACGATGCATCTGGCAGACCGTGTGTATGACTACGACCCTGCCAATGCCTACAACCACGACTCGGCACTGAAGGTAGCAAGCCTTCTGTTTATGCCCCTGTTCCGTATGAACGAGGACGGCAAGGTCGAGAAGGAGTTGGTAAAGAACTACACCATTAAAGAGGATGCCAACAGCCACGAATATAAGATGACCATCACGCTGAACAACTCCTATTGGAGCGACGGTACGCCCATTTCGGCTAACGATGTTGTGTTCGCGTGGAAGCGCATTCTGGATGTTGAGTCTACCAGCGCGGCAGCTCCCCTACTCTATCAGATCAAGAACGCCAAGGCCGTAAAGGAAGGCGATCTTTCGATCGACGCGCTTCAGATCTACGCCATCAATACCACCACGCTTGAGATCTTCTTTGAGGAAAAGCTGGACAGCAAGGGCAAGGCTGCCATCGACTACGACGGCTTTATGCGTAACCTGACCAGCTACGCGCTGGTTCCCCTGCGCGAGATCACGGTCTCCAGAACCGCTGACTGGGCCAAGAAGCCCGCAACCATGGTATGCAGCGGTCCGTTTATGATCCGCCGCATCTCCTATGAGAATGACAAGGACTCTCTGATGCTGGAGAGAAACCCCTACTATCTCAGAAACAAGGAAAAGGACGCGCTTGACAAGTCGGTCAAGCCCTACCGCCTTCTCATTGACTACACGCTTTCCGCCGATGAGATCATGGAAGGCTACAAGAACGGCGAGATCTTCTTCGTGGGTGACATTCCGCTCTCTTACCGCGAGGAGTATAAGAAGAAGGCCGAGACCACAAGCTCCCTTTCCACACACACCTACTACCTGAACGAAAACGCCGAGATCGGCGGCCGGAAGCTGTTTGCCATCAAGGAGGTTCGCGAGGCTCTTTCGCTTGCGATCGACCGTGAGGCCATTGCCGACGCCGTGGTATTCGCTAAGGCGGCCACCGCACTGGTTCCCTTCGGAATCTTCGAGACCGATTCGGCTAAAAAGGACTTCCGCAAGGTGGGCGGCGATATCCTTTCCGCAACCGCTGACCTCTCTGCCGCCAAGGCAAAGCTGAGCGCCGCCGGCGTAAACGCCTCGAGCTTCAGCTTCAAGATCAGCGTTCCCGCTTATGACGAGGTTCATGTGCTGATCGCCGAAATGGTAGCCGACGCTTGGAAGGCGCTGGGTTTCAAGGTTACGGTGGAAAAGGTTGCCGTTAAGATCAACGATGACCTCGGTACGACCAACGAGATCCCCACCGATATCCGCGACGATATCTTCCTTGAGAGATTCGCTGTGGGCGACTATGAGGTTGCCGGCGTTGATCTCATCTCCTACTGCACCGATGCTTTCGGTATGCTGTCCAATTTTGCTGTCGGCTTCTCCGGTCAGGCCATGAACATGGGTCTTAAGGACGAGAACGGCCAGCCCTACTACGAGCTTCCCACGCACATCACCGGCTATGAGAATGAGGCATACACCGCGCTTGTGGAGAATATCCACGCGGAGACCTCGCTCACCGAGCGCGCAAAGCTTCTGCATGAGGCAGAGACCATGCTCCTTGCCGATATGCCCGTGATCCCGATCATCTTTAATGAGGATGCTTACCTTGAGCACAAGCACCTTTCGGGCACCGAAAGCACCTACTACGGCACGCGTATCTTCAACGATACCAAGCAGAAGAACTGGAAGAACTACGTTCCCGAGGAATGATTCCAAACACAAAAGCCAAGATCTGACGATCTTGGCTTTTTCTTTTATAAAGCAAAAATATTTTCTATTTTAAAATTAGACTTTACAAAAAGGAAAAAAAGGTGTATAATGGATTCACCACACAAAATTAAATTATTACAATTTTCAAGCCAGAAGTGGGTACTTTACTTAGGTAAAAGTGCCGAC
>JAGAUC010000063.1 GCA_017621015.1 Clostridia bacterium
TTAGTCGTTGTTTTCGGTGTTGGCGGTTGCCTTTTTGAGGATCATTACGCGGGTAGTGGTGTTGGGATCAACGGCGGGCTCGAGGATGGCGGAGAGTGACCTTGCGTTTTCGTCGTGTGTGATTTCTGTCACTGTCCCGATCACAAAGCCGTAGGGGTAAATACCGCCGCCGCTTGACAGAATGACGTCGCCGATCTGCACGTCGGCAAACTCGTCGATGTAATTCATGGCGCATTTTCCGTGCTCGCGGAGCCCGAGAGAGCCCTCCACGATGCCGCGCGCGCCGCTACGGGCGCATACCGCGCCGACCGAGGAAGCGTTTTCGGTGATGGATGAGACCTGACAGAAGTTGACACCCACCGATTCCACGCGTCCCACAATGCCGTTTTCGGTCACCACGGTCATATCGACCTCGATGCCGTGGAGCGAGCCCTTGTTGAGGGTATACAGCGTCATATAGCTGTTCGCCTCGCGTCCGATGACCGAGGCGTCCACGGTTTCGAATTCCACCAGATTTTCCTTGACGCCCAGATAGCCGCGAAGCCACTTGTTTTCGCCCTCAAGCACCTGCATATGCGCCACCTTTTGCTCAAGCTCGCGCACGCGCTCGGCCAGCTCCTCGTTCTCATCCTTCATCGAGCGGAACTCGGTCACATAATCGGCAAAGCCGCCGAAGGCGTTTCCGAGTGCGCGGAAGCCGTAGCGAAAGGGCGTGGCAACAACGCCGAGCAGGTTGCCAAAGACAAGCGTCTGCCCAAGCGCGGCGATCACACTGTAAAAGATGACCAGGAAAAGGACGACAAGCGTAGCGATTCCCACAAATTTGTTTTTAAAAAACTTCACGGCATCTCCCCATTTCAAAGCAAGGGAGAGTAAAACTCTCCCTTGCTGATCTTTAGTTTACGATATAGCTGTCCTGGATTTCCTCGGCAAGGCTTGCCTCGAGATCCCGATGGTCAAAGCGGAAGGAATACTGCTTGGTAAAACGGTTGTCGTCGGTGCTGTAGATGGGCTGTGTACCTGTGACGTCAAGAAGGATCTCGGCGCCGTCCAGCATTTCGTCCAGCACGTTTACGGCGTTAAGGAGCGTAAAGGAATTGCGCTCCCCGAAGTTGTCCGCCCACCTCTCGTCCGAGATCTCGTTCGTAATGAACGAGCCGGGGTCGGCGTGGGGCTTAAAGCCGATTCCGTTTGGGTTGCCCACGTAATCGTAGCGCGCAATGGAGACCTTTCGTCCCTCGCCGTACTCGTACACGTCAAAGGTATAACCAAACACCATGCCGTCCTTGAGAGCCACGCCGCCGCGCGGCGCCGAGCCCATACAAAGGTTGGTGTACCAGACGAGAGTTTCCCCCTCGTCGCCAAGACGGTACATACTGACGGTGCGGAAGCTATCCTCCTGCGGATCGTCCGCATCGGGCAGACGGAAGGGAACCTTTTCGGTGCTTTTGGCCGCCTCGAGATCGACAACGATCTTGTAATCGTTCTTGCCGTCCTTATTGTTGTCCAAAAGAAGGACGCGAAGATGTTCTGCGGGAACGGGATCCTCCGTGCAGGAAGGCGTTTCGATGGTCGGTGTCGTTTCTTCGGGCGTTTCGATGGGCGGCGTTTCGCCACAAGCGGTCAACGTCAGCAACAGTACCAAAAGGATAAGCAGTAGCTTTTTCATTTGACTTATTTCTTGAGCGCGATGGCCTTTCTTGCCTTGTCTGCGATGTTGGCAGGGGTAAGACCGTACATTTCAAGCAGGGGCGGAACCTTGCCCGAATGTCCGTATTTGTCCTCGGTACCTACGCGAAGCACGGGAACGGGGCAGGTCTCAGCCACCGACTCGGCCACAGCCGAGCCCAGACCGCCGAGAATGTTGTGCTCCTCAGCCGTAACGATGGCGCCGGTCTCGCGGGCAGCCTTGGCGAGGATCTCACCGTCCAGAGGCTTGATGGTATGAATGTTGATCACGCGAGCGGAAATGCCCTCAGCGGCCAGTATCTCTGCGGCCTCAAGAGCCATATAAACCATAACGCCGGTTGCCACGAGGGTAACGTCCTTACCGTCGCGCATCTGGATGCCCTTGCCGATCTCAAACTTGTAGTCGGCGTTGTCATTGAGAACCGGAACGGCGTAACGGCCAAAGCGCATATACACGGGACCGTTCATCTCCAGAGCTGCCTTGATGGCGGCGGCGGCCTCCACATCGTCTGCGGGGTTGATGACCGTCATACCGGGAATGGAGCGCATCAGCGCAAAATCCTCAAGGCACTGGTGGGTCGCACCGTCCTCACCGACCGTGATGCCTGCGTGCGTAGCACCGATCTTAACGTTCAGGTGAGGGTAACCGATCGAGTTACGAACCTGCTCAAA
>JAGAUC010000064.1 GCA_017621015.1 Clostridia bacterium
ACTGATCGGACAGAGAACATTCAAAAATCTTTTAAGGTGAGGTATAGCCATGACACCGATGATGGCGCAATATTTTGAGGTCAAAAATCAATATAAGGATTATCTGCTGTTTTACCGCGTGGGCGACTTTTACGAAATGTTTTACGATGACGCGATCCTCGCGTCGCGCGTTTTGGAGCTTACGCTGACAGGCAGAGACGCCGGCGAGGAGGAGCGGGCGCCGATGTGCGGCGTTCCTTTTCACGCGGCCGATGTCTATATTGGTCGCCTCATTGAAAAGGGCTATCGCGTAGCGATCTGCGAGCAGACCGAGAATCCCAAGGAGGCGCAGGGGCTTGTCAGGCGCGAGGTCATTCGTGTGGTGACCCCCGGTACACTCATTGAGACCGAGCTACTTCCCGAGACTAAGAACAATTACATTTGTTCGATCTACGTTGGGGAAAACAGCACCGGTATCTGCTTTGCGGATATTTCCACGGCAGAGGTCTATACCACCTGCTTTGAAAACGTAGGGATGGAGTCGCGCCTGAAAAACGAGCTTGGCACCTACTCGCCCTGTGAGACGCTTCTCAACGTCAATACCGAAAAGATTTCGTGGTTTTCCGATTACGTGCGTGACCGAATGAAGACCATGGTGATCGACAATCAGCCTCACCGCTTTGAGGCGGAAAACGTAAGGCGTTTGGTCTGTCAGCAATTTGGCGAGGAGACCCTTAACGAGCTTTTGCACGATTTTTCGCTGGTGGCGGCCACCGGCGCGCTCCTGGACTATATTTCCGAGATGCAGAAATGCGACATTTCGTACATCAAAAATCTGAATGTATACCGCGATGGCCAGTATATGGAGCTGGACATCAACACGCGTCGCAATCTCGAGCTTACCGAGGCCATGCGATCCAAGGACAAAAAGGGCTCGCTTCTGTGGGTGCTGGACAAGACACGCACCGCACCCGGCGCCCGTATGCTTCGCAAGTGGATCGAGCATCCGCTTTTGAATGTCAAGGATATTGTAAAGCGTCAGGGAGCCGTTGGCGAGCTTTGTGAGAACTTTATGCTTCGCGAGGAGATCGGTGAGCTTTTGTCGCACGTGCTTGACCTTGAGCGTTTGATCACCAAGGTGGTTTACGGCACGTCCAATGCCCGTGACCTTCGCGCGATCGCGGCCACGGTCTCGGTGCTTCCCGAGCTGCGCGATCTGCTCGGTGCATGCCAAAGCGATGCGCTTTCCGAGATCTTCCGCCGCCTGGACGTTCTTAGCGACGTTCACGCGCTCATCGATGCGGCCATTGTCAAGGATCCCCCCATCGTGCTTCGTGAGGGCGGACTGATTGCCGATGGCTACAACGAGGACATTGACCGCCTTCGCTCGATCATGAACAACGGTAAGGATTGGATCGAAAAGATCGCGGAGCAGGAGCGTGAGGCCACCGGAATCAAAAAACTGAAGATCAGCTACAATAAGGTTTTCGGCTACTACATCGAGGTGACGAAATCCTATTACGAGCTGGTGCCCGATCGCTACATACGCAAGCAGACGCTTGCCAATTGCGAGCGCTATATTACCCAGGAGCTCAAGGATATGGAGGCCACCATTCTCGGCGCGGAGGACAAGGTCCGTACGCTGGAGTATGAGGTGTTCCAGCAGATCCGTACCAAGGTCGCCGAGAACAGCGACCGTATCCGAAGTGCGGCCGAAATGGTCTCGCTTGTGGACGTGTATCTGAGCCTTGCGACCGTGGCATCCCGAAATAAATATACCTGTCCTGAGGTGGACATCGGAAGCGTGATCACCATCAAGGACGGACGGCATCCTGTGGTGGAGCAATTTGTCAAGGACTCGTACTTTGTGCCCAATGACGTCTTGCTTGACACCGACCGAAATCGCCTGATGCTGATCACCGGCCCCAATATGGCGGGTAAATCCACCTATATGAGGCAGGTTGCCCTCATTGTCATTATGGCACAGATCGGCTCGTTCGTTCCGGCAGAGGATGCCCGAATCGGCATTGTGGACAAGGTGTTTACCCGTGTCGGCGCTTCAGACGATCTGGCATCGGGTCAATCCACCTTTATGCTGGAGATGAACGAGGTGGCGTACATTCTGAAGAACGCGACAAAGCGTAGCCTTATCATTTATGACGAGGTTGGAAGAGGAACGTCGACCTTTGACGGTATGAGCATTGCCCGTGCCATCGTGGAATATACTTCGGGCAAGAAGCTTGGTGCCAAAACGCTATTCGCTACCCATTACCACGAGCTTACCTCGCTTGAGGATGAGTTTGACGGCATTGTCAACTATAACATTGCCGCCAAGAAGCGCGGTGACAGCATTACCTTCCTGCGCAAGATCGTACGCGGCTCCACCGACGACAGCTACGGCATCGAGGTGGCAAAGCTTGCGGGCATCCCGAACGAGGTGATCAAGCGCGCGAAGGAAATTCTCTCTGTGGTTGAGCGTAGCGCAAGCAATCTGGTTTTGACCGATAGGGAAGCAAAGCCGGATGAAAACGATAACCAGATCTCGATGGAGGAATGCATCGAGGATCAGATCTTAAATGAGCTTAAGGCGACCGATATCAATACCATGTCGCCTCTTGAGGCGCTTACCTTCCTGTTTGACATCAAGAAGCGTCTCGGATAAAAAATAAAAAAAGGAGGGACTCCTATGGGAAAAATAAACGTTCTGTCGTTTGCGGTTGCCAATCTGATCGCGGCGGGGGAGGTCGTTGACCGCCCGGCATCGGCCGTCAAGGAGCTGTTGGAAAACGCCATCGACTCGGGCGCCAACCGAATCACGGTAGAGATCCAGAACGGCGGCGTGACCTTTATTCGCGTTTGCGATAATGGTTGCGGCATGGAACCCGAGGAGCTTCCCGTAGCCATTCGCCGTCATGCGACAAGCAAGATCAAAACGGCGGAGGATCTTGAAAACGTTGGCACACTTGGATTTCGCGGAGAGGCGCTGGCCGCCATTGCCTCGGTCTCTAATATGCGTATTATGTCCAAAACCGCCGAGGCGCAGTATGGCGCTATGCTGGAGGTCAGCGCGGGAAATATGATCTCGCTGACCGAACGCGCCTGCGCGACCGGCACGACCGTGATCGTGGAGGATCTGTTTGCCAACGTCCCCGCGCGTCGCAAATTTCTTAAGCGCGATGTGACCGAGGCGGCCGCCGTAAACGTGATTGTGGAAAAGGTGGCGCTCTCTCAGCCGCGCATTGCCTTTAAGATGATCCAGGACGGCTCGGTCAAGTTTGAGACTG
>JAGAUC010000065.1 GCA_017621015.1 Clostridia bacterium
CTGACCAGCGCCCGTCTCGGCAATGACCTTCTTCTTGCCCATGTACTTAGCCAGAAGCGCCTCACCCATACAGTGGTTAAGCTTGTGCGCACCGGTGTGGTTCAGGTCCTCACGCTTGACGTAAAGCTGAACATTTCCGATGCTGGTCGAAAGTCTCTCCAGATACGAGATGGGCGTGGGACGTCCCTGAAATTCGCGACGGATGCGGCGAAGCTCACCGACAAACTTGCTCGACTTTGCAATCGTAAAGTATGCCTCCGTGATCTCCTCCATCGCCTTTTTCAGCTCGTCCGAGATGTACGCGCCGCCGTAGCGACCGAAATATCCGTTCTTGTCGGGGTACTGCTTAAGATATGTGTCAAAATTGATGCCGTTGAATTCCATGTTATTTTCTCCTTTATTTCTACTATTTCTACGTTTTCAAATGGATGCTTGCGGTTAAAAGCAAGACCGCCATCGCCGATCAAGATTCATATTTGCCTCCAAAATAAAAACCCGAGTATCGTTGATACTCGGGACGAAATCCAGTTTCGCGGTGCCACCCGTTTTGAATGCCAAGGCATTCCTCTTTCTGCATACGCGTGATATGCTTGCCGGGTAACGGTGGCCCCCGTCGGCTACTACTCGCACAAGGCTTTCGGCCGCCCTCATAAGTCCATTCACCAACGCTTCGGTATTGCCTTGCACCCGCCGGCAACTCTCTGAAACCGTCCCTGTCGGTTACTCCTCTTAATCACAGGTTTCCTATATAGCCGTATTATATCACACGTTTTTTACTTTGTCAAGCAATTTTTGATTATTTTTATCCGAGAGCAACGTCCAGAAGCATCATCAGGCTGAAGCCGAGTGCAAAAAACACCGTTCCCGTGTCACCGTCATCCCCCGACACCGCATCGGCAATCAGCTCCTCCACCACAACGTACAGCATCGCTCCCGCCGCAAAGCTGAGAAAATACGGAAGAAGCGGCACGATAAGGCCCGACAGCAAAACCGTCAGGATGGCAAAAAGCGGCTCCACCGCGCCCGAAAGCACACCGTCCCAAAAGGAACGACCCCGCCTCACGCCCTCCGCGCGAAGCGGCATGGAAATGATCGCCCCCTCGGGAAGGTTTTGTATGGCAATTCCCAGCGCCAGCACAAACGCGCCCAGCGTGCGCGGCTCACCATCCCCCAAAAGACACGCGGCATAGGCCGCCCCTACCGCCATTCCCTCGGGAATATTATGAAGCGTCACCGCCAGCACCATTTTGGTTCGCTTGCCCAAATGCGAGCGAAGCCCCTCGGATTCGCAATGACTTCGGTTCAGATGCGGCACCAGATGATCCAGCGCCAAAAGAAAAAGAACGCCAAGCCAAAAGCCGACCACGGCCGGCACAAACGCCCAAAAGCCCATCGGCGCCGCCGCCTCGATGGCCGGCAGCAACAGGCTCCAAACCGAGGCCGCCACCATCACCCCTGCCGCAAAGCCGCTGAAGGCTCGTTGCACGCCTCTTTTGAGGGCGTCTTTCATAAAAAAAACCAAGGAAGCCCCGAGCGCCGTTCCCAAAAACGGAAGCAAAATCCCAAAATATACTTCAAAATTCATGATCTATCTCCACTCAATTCGTTGTCCTTTTTTAGTATATTCTGTCGACTCGGCTTTTGCGAAAAAGCCCACGCGTTTTCCGCGTGGGCTTTAAATTTATTGATAGCAATAAGGGGCGATCAGCTCCCAGAATGCCGCCCATTCCGTCTCTTCAAGAGAAAGAATGATCTGGGCATACATAACCTCGCTCGATTCGACCGAGGGACCGCTGTACGAAAGGCTGCTTTCATACGAATAATATACATTGTAATCCGGATTGAGATCCAAAAGAATCAGATCATAAAGCTGAATGTTGAAGCGGACAATAAGCTTGTCGGGATCGTAGGAAAATTCACCGTGCTCGGTTAAAAATTCAAGCGTCTCGACAGCCTTCTCCCTTGGGATCTCGGTCTCGCTCTTTACGCTCTCCACGTAATATTGCTTACCCGCATACACGCCCGTAAGCGGCGAGACGGTGATGGAAAAATGATTCTCCACGTTTTCGGTCGTACTTTCGCTCGAAAGCACATCGATCATCATTTCCAGCGTCTTCATATCCTGCTGGATAACGCCGGCCTCGGCCGCCATTTCCAGATACATCTGCGAGGTCTTCGGCATATATTCGTAGAGAATGGAATAGTTGGAGCTCAAGGCCTTCAGGCGATAGGTGCCGCCCACGTAAAACCGCGCCACCTCTTCGCTTCGATAGCTTTTTTCCACATAGTCAAGCTTCTCGGTGCGACTGAGTGCGTTGTATTCCAGCATAAAGCTTGCCCACAGACGCTTGATATCGTCCTCGGCAAAATCGCCGCCTCCCACACTGATCGAATCGATCTCACGGCTTGTGGGAAGATCCAGGTAGGACTCAAGATAATCGGTCGATTCCAGGAAAAGCGACATCAGCGTATCATATTCTCTCTCGGTAAGAGAAAGATAACGTCCAACTGTTCTGCCGTTTGTCAGACGGATCTTCAGAATCTCTCTTGTGTAGATCTCCTCCTTCATATTTCAGTTTTCGTCAACGATGACCCAGCCTCTTGTATTTCCGTATTTTCGGATCTGCTCAACGTTTCTCTCCAGAGCCTTCAGCACAAGCTCCTTCGCCTCATCGGAATCGATAAACGTATCGTTGGTACGAAGCTCGCGATAGGTGGGATTATAGCTGACCGACTCCTGCTTGCCGATCGACTCGACCTTATCGAGCGTCGGCACCTGGTTCAAAACCGCATTTCTCGAAAGATAGACCGCTCCGGTAAAGATGCCCGAAAGCAGGATGGGAATGACCAGCATCGGAAGTGCCTTTACAAGCGATTTGATCTTTTTGGTGGTCATCAGCTCAAACAGGCAATAGACCAAAAGCGCGACCACCAAGAGTGCAAGCTGAGCGGATAGATCCAACCCATCGGTAATGGCCGTAAGCACGATGAACAGGAAAAACGGAAGGCTGATCGCCGTTCGGTAAACGTGCTGCAAAAAGCGGCTTGGAGCGCTTTTCGTGGCGGTCTCACTTCGTCTTCTTACATAGCAAACCGCACCGACCGCAAAAACAAGCAACGTTACAACTGCGGTATAAATGACCAAAGGCGTATTGTCAAAGCCTTCTCCCGTCAACAGCTTGAACGGAAGCGAAAATTCAAGCTCCAGATAATTCAAAAAGCTGTCGCCATACTTTACGATCGGTGCAAGCTCACGCAGAGCGGTAACAAAGATCTGACCGACCGTGCGTCCGAACAAAAGAACCAGAACAAAGATCAGGACGTTTGAGATCACCGTTCCCGTCAGAGTCATAGCCAACGTCATAAAGGCGGCTACCATCGTTGAAGCGACCAGCATCACAAGGGGCGTTACCAGAACGACGGACAAATTCACCGAGTGATATTGGGAAAAGCTATACAGTATGGCGTTGAGTCCCGTGCTGACGGCAAGAATGGCAAACATCCACGTAAAAATGGCCGAGACAAAGCTCAGATATACACAAATACGCTTATGCGGTATTGCGTGGAAGAAATCCGAACGGTTTCTTTCATTCAGGAAAGAAAACATAGAATAGGCAAAGATGGCGCCAAACGCCAGCATCAACAAGCCAAACGGCAGGAATTCATACGGCTCGACTGAGGTGACTGAATGGCCGATCACACCCGTAATATCGTATCTTCTATGGCTATTCAAAATTTCAATCAAGGGAAGAAGTGCATTCAGAAGAATGACCGCAATGGCCGCGGCGATACCCGGCAGCTTAATGCGTTTCAGGCCCTCGACATAAAGCTTTATGGAAAAGATCTTCTTCATGTTCATTCCTCCTCACATCAAAATTTCACCGAAGGCGTAGCCGAGCGCCTCCATCTCGTAAACAAACACTTCCTCAAGATTGAGCGGGAGCACGTCCAGGAGAATGGGGTTCATTTCGCGAATTTTGCAAACAACGCCTTCCCTTTCGCCTCTGGCGATGAAGGTGGCCACCGAGCCCATTTGGGTGTAATTCAGGATCTCAACCGAGGCAAAGCGGCTTCGGTCAAACTCGCCGTCGAACGCCACCTGCACCTTAAAGAGCTGGGTCTTAAGATTTTGAATGTCACTCTCAAACACAATGCCGCCCTTATGCAAAAGCGCAAGCTGGTCGCAGGTGTCCTCAAGCTCACGAAGCGAGTGCGAGGTAATGATGGTGGTGGTGTTTCTCTCCATCACGTCGTTGTATATCACCTGCTTGACAAGATTACGCATTACGGGGTCAAGCCCATCAAAGGTCTCGTCAAAAAACAGGTATTCGGGCATAGCGGAAAGCGCCAAAATGGTGCTGGCCTGCCGCTTCATACCCTTGGAAAAGGTGCCGATGTTGGCGGTCTCACTCAGGCCAAAGGTCTTGGTGAGATTATGAAAGCGCTCAAAGCTGAAGCTTTCGTAAATGGACTTATAAAGCGTCGCCATTCGCATCAGGTTTGCCTGCGGCAAAAAGTACAGCTCGTCGGGCACAAAAACGATCTTGCGTTTTACGCTCGGATTTTCGTAAACCTCCTCGCCGTCAAAGCGGATGCTTCCGCTTGTCGGGCGGTATATACCGCTGATAAGGCGTAAAAACGTGGATTTTCCCGCGCCGTTACTTCCGACAAGTCCGTAAATACAGCCGTTCGGAATCTTACAATTCAAATTGTCCAGTGCGGCAAAATCGTCAAATTCATGGTTAAATTTTCTGCACAGATCATACCAATTCCTCTCTTTCTATGAATTTGAGCCCGAATAGGCCTCGCGCACCGCCGCAAGCACCACTTGCTCATCGATGCCTGCCTTGGCCAGCTCGGCGGCAAGCTCTCGGATTTCGGTGATCTTAACGGACATCCGGGCGCGTATTTTCTCCGCCGCATCCTCCGCCACAAACATGCCTCTGCCCGGTGCGGAAATGATGACCCCCAGCTTATCAAGCTCACCAAGAGCCTTTTGCACGGTGTTGGGGTTGACCCCAAGAACGCTTGAAAGCTCACGTATGGACGGCAACTGTGCCTGCGGCCCGAGAAGCCCGGTCACGATCTCGCGTTCAAGCCCCTCGATCAGCTGCTCGTAGATCGGCTTGCGCGACATTTTATCGATTGCTAACATCTGTTGTCCTCCTGTTCTAACTGTACTGTGTGAACTAGTACAGTCACATTATACACAAAACCATCCCTCTTGTCAATAGGTTTTAGAAAAAAAATTCCCGACAAACGCAGAATGCATTTGTCGGGAAAATTGTCTTCTTAATATTTTATTACAGCTTCATATCGTTTTCCTTGATCCAGCCGATCTTGCGAAGGATCTCACTGAAAACAAGCGAAAGAATAGCAGGAAGCACGATGCAAACCAGCAAAAGACCGATCCACATCATAGCGTCGGGATTTTCGGTGGCATCGATCACACCAATTGGTCCGACAAGACCGCAGGTGCCCATACCAGCCGAAACGCCCTGGCATTTGAGCTTGAAGATCATTGTGGAGATCGGGCCGGTAATGGCGGCGGCAAGCGTCGGAGGGATCCAGATTCGAGGATTTTTGCAGATGTTGCCCATCTGAAGCATCGAGGTACCGAGGCCCTGTGAGATCACACCGCCCCATCCGTTTTCACGGAAGCTGGAGGCCGCAAAGCCGACCATCTGTGCACAGCAACCGGCCACGCACGCACCACCGGCCAGCAAAAAGCCCTCGCTTGTACCGTTGGCAAGTGCAACCTCAAGTGCCGATGTCGAGAAGATCATCGCGCAGATCGCCGCGCTGGAAATGGGAAGCGTCAAAATCACGCCCATCACCACGGAAACCAGAATGCCCATCGGGAGCGGTTGGAAGGTGGTGGCGGTGGAGATAAAGATACCGAGATAATACATCAAATAGGAGACAATGGGGCAAAGTGCCCAGCTTGCCAAGAAACCGACAAGAAGCGTGACCACAGGTGTGACCAAAATATCGACCTTAGTCTTCTTGGATACAAGCATACCGATCTCGCTGGCAATGATCACGGCAAAGAAAGCGCCTGCGGGGCCTGCAGCATAGAACACGCCCTCACCGGTTGCTGCGGTGACCGCCCACCCGGTGATAGCACCTCCGTCCATAATGGCGCCCATTGCATTTGACATTGCGCCAACAGCCGCACACGAAAATACAACGAGAGGATCTGCACCGAGTCTACTGGCAATAGCCACGCCGATTGCCATACCCGTTGCCGCCTTGGCATATCCGGCAATGGTATTGAGAAACTCAAGACCCGTATACTTAGCAACCGTACCGAAGATGGTACCGATCAGAAGAGACGCAAAAAGACCAAGCGCCATCGCACCCATCGCATCAATGAAGTAACGCTTCATCAAAGCCTTAAACTTAGATTCTCCCATAATTTCCTCCATAGAAATTAAAATATTTGATTTTATTATAGCACTCACGTCATCATTCGTCAAGAAACGGGCATAAATTTCTTCATTTTCTTGGAAAAACACAAAAACCGCCGCAATTCCTTGCGGCGGTTTGTATAATTTTTACTTCTGGCCGGCGAGCTTTACGATTTCCTTCTAATAAATTTACCAATTACTTGAATAATATAGTAGCACTACTTTTCGATTTTCTCAAATAATTCCATAAAATTTTGTTTTATATAAAAGAAGGTGGGGAAGCTATCGCTTCCCCACCTTCTTTTATTCTAGATAATAATTTAAGACTCTTTGCAATCAATCATAGCATTCAAAGATGAAACCAAACCGGCAACTCCTTGAATTTCCGAGGGAATAATAATCTTGGTGGCCTTACCATCGGCAGCCTTACCAAATGCCTCAAGGCTCTTGATCGTAAGATATCCCTGCGAGGGAGCTGATTCATTGATGAGCTTGATACCCTCTGCTGTAGCCTTCTGCACCTTGAGTATCGCTTC
>JAGAUC010000066.1 GCA_017621015.1 Clostridia bacterium
AGTTGATCTCCACGATATCTGCCAGATAATTCGGGCAGATGGCACGCTGGATCTTCATCACAGCCGCCGCGTATTTTGCGCAAAGGAAGTAAGCGGTGTAGTTGACCGCGGTCACAAGCTCAAAATTGGACTTGGTCATCTCCTCAAGGCTGCCGGCGCGAACGATACCTGCGTTGTTAACAAACACGTCAAGTCCGCCGAACTCGGCCGCACACTTAGCGACCATAGCCTTTACGCTCTCCTCGTCGCTGACGTTGGCACCGACCGCAATGGCAACACCCGCGCCGAACCTCTCACAAAGCTCGTCGGCCGTAGCCTTTGCGCCTGCCTCGTTCATATCGGCAACCACAATGTAAGCACCCTCGGCAGCCATATGCTCGGCAATGCCCTTGCCGAAGCCCTGCGCACTACCGGTAACGATGGCGATCTTGCCCTCGATGCGGCGCGTGCTCTTACTGCCTGCATTTACCTTGGAACGGTAGGACTCAACCTCCCAATTGACGATGAAGTCAATGAGATCCGCCGTCATGGGAAGTACACCGCCAAAGCTCTCGGCGTAGGTCGCGATCTTAAGCGCATCCAGCCAAACGGCAGTGACTGTGGCGGCCGACTTTGCGGTATCCGAAACGGCAAACATACCAAGGCCCTTGACAAAGACCACCTTGGGCTTGTAGCCGTACTTGGCAACGTACGCCGCAAACGCGCTCTTTACGTCCTCGATATGCTCTCCCTCTACAAAAAGAGGATGTGCCTTGCAGTAAACGATATGGTCGGGCGTGAAGGACTCGACAAGCGCGGCGAACTTCTCGGCGCTCTCGGCAAACTCCATCACCGACTTGTTGGCGGTGAACTTGACGACCGCGGGAGCACCCTCACCCCAAAGCATACGGATAGCGGGTGCGAAGGTCATTACCTTCTCGGCGTCATACGCTACGTCCGTGAAATCGGGAGCGCGCTGGATCATCGCGTCCAGCTTATCCATCAGCGATTTTACAACGGCATCCAGCTCCGCCTCGCTGTCAGCGGCAAAGAAAATGCCATGATTCTGAAGGAAGAGTACATTCGCGTCCTTGCCCGTAGCGCTCTTGTACGCGTCCAGCTTATCCTTACAAAGCATTGCCAGAATGTAGCCGGGCTTGCAGGACTCTACCCAAACCGCGCCGCCAAAGGCCTCCTTCACGGTCTTCTCACCGTTCTTCGAGCAGGTCAGACCGTTGACCTTAGCCGGGTGAACGTGAAGCACGAACTTCTGCGGGAAAAGGTTATGAAGAAGCGTCTCGACCGAGGGGCGCTTTGTCTCCTCGCCAAACGCGCGTGCGCTCATAAGATCGGCAAGAACTGCCGCCTCGCGCGCCTCCTCATTTTCGGGATATGCCTTGGTCAGCATAGCCTCAAGCTTTGCGCGCTCCATCTTGACAAAACCGCTCGGCTCAATGGTAGCCAGCGCCGTGCCCGAGCCCTTGATATAAAGAAGCTCGCTGTCCTTGCAGGAGGTGTTTCCACCGCCGGCCAGCACATACTCGGGACAGCTTCCGTATCTATGCGAAAAGTTACAAAGTGTGTTCAGCATCTTGATTTTGTTCCTTTCCCAAAGTCAGATTCAGATGGATTTTGCGTTGGCGAGAAGGTACTTCTCTGCCTCAGCGCACCACAGACCATTGGCGTTGTCACAGATCTTGGCAAGCTCAGCGAACATCGGGTCAGTCTTACCAAGCTCGGCAAAATCGGCAATGGCGGTAAGGGGAAGCGAGATGCCGGTGTAACAAAGCTTCTTGCCGCCCTTGATCTTATCAAGGTTGATGGTGGTCTCAGCCACCGCGTCAAGACCGCAAATGTGCGTGATCATAGCCGCAGGATTGATGGCGCCCTTCTCCATAAGAGCAATGGCCTCACGCATATCGTCGGTGTTGCCGCCGCTGGTGCCCACGATGTGGGTAGAAGCGTAGTGAACATTATAGAAATTGAACATGGCCGAGAACTTGGGATCGATGGGACCGGCAAAGAAGTTCAGGCAGCCGTCCTTAGCAAGAAGTTCGTCACCCATCTCAACAACGGGCCTTACGGGTGCATATACGAACACGTCGTTGAAGCCTTCGGGCGCAAAGGTCTTAAGGTAGGCTACCGGGTCCTCCTTATCGGCCGTATTGACATAAACCAGCTTTACGCCGTTTCTCGTTGCCTTTTCCACGGGAAGAACCTCAGCGGCTCTTGCCAGGCGAGCCGCGTCAATGTCGGTAACAACAAGAACCGAAGGACGACGGTCACCCGAAATGAGGTAATCCACAGCGCCAAGACCCATAGGACCTGCACCGGCAAGCACGCAAGCCGCGCCGCCCTCTACGATACCCATGCTATGTACGTAGCTGCCGCCCTTGGTGTGATAGTTGGCGTGGCATCCGCCGATGATGCAGCTCATGGGCTCAGCCAGCGAGCCGTAGAAGTAAGCGTCACCGTTGTAGGAAAGAAGGCAGTCGCACTCCATGGTCTCGGGCGGAATGATTGCATAAGTAGCATCGCCGCCGCAGTACTTGTAGCTGTATCCGGGAGCATACAGCGAGCCATTCTTGTTGTGGGGGGGCTGGATCGAGAATCCGTCGCCTGCCTTATACTTATCCTGCCACTTCTTTCCGACCTCGACGATAACGCCGCAGAATTCGTGACCGATGATGGTGGGGTTCACCGCAATATCGTCGGGAACTCTCTTATGAGCCGCACCCTGAAGTGCCGCCTTGTGCGAGGACATGCAAATGCTGTCCGAAATGATCTTGACCAAAATCTCATCGTCGGCGATGGGCGGAAGCTCAAACTCCTCAAGACGAAGATCGTTTACACCGTAAAGTCTTACTGCTTTTGTTTTCATAATTTTTGTCCTTTCAGAATAAATAATAGAATTGCATACATATTTATTTTAGCAAATCCCCCCTCAAAAGTCAATTGTTTTGCAAAAATATTTCCTTTTTTCCCTACAAAAAGCCTTGCTCGGAGCCTCACTTTGTCAAAAATAAAACGAAGTGAAAAAATAGGGCGGATGTCTTGCGAAAATAACATTTTTATGCTATAATGAAATAGCAAATTCACAAGCTCCATAGGAGGAATCGATGTCAAACACAGTAAAAATCGGCGTTCTGGGTGCAGGCACCTGGGGCGTGGCGCTTGCCAGAATGCTGTGCCTTGCCGGGCACGAGATCATGCTCTGGTCGGCCATAGAGTCGGAGATCGATGCGATCTCCGAGACCAAAACGCATCCCAATCTCCCGGGCGTTACTCTGCCCGAGCAGATCACATACACCAAGGAAATAAAGACTGTCTGTGAGGGAAAGGACATTCTTCTGTTCGCCGTCCCCTCCCCCTTTGTCCGCGCCACCGCGCGCAAGGCGGCACCGTACGTATCGGGCAGGCAGATCCTCGTGGATGTCGCCAAGGGCATTGAAAAAGAGACCTTGTATACCATGACCGAGATCATCGCCGACGAGATCCGAGATCCCGATGTGAAGCTTGTGGCGCTTTCGGGCCCCACGCACGCCGAGGAGGTCGTAAAGGATCTTCCGACCACCATTGTATCCGCCGGTCGCGACGAGGCGGCGACCACGCTTGTGCAGAGAGTTTTCACTACCCCCTGCATGCGTGTGTATACCAACGATGACGTACTGGGCGTGGAGATCTGCGGCGCACTTAAGAACATCATTGCCCTGGCCTCGGGCATCGCGATCGGTCTTGGATGCGGCGACAACGCCAAGGCGGCGCTGATCACACGCGGCATTGCCGAGATCTCGCGCCTGGGTCTTGCCATGGGATGCCGCGAGCAGACCTTTGGCGGTCTTGCCGGCATCGGTGACCTCATTGTCACCGCCACCAGCGTGCACAGCCGCAATCTCCGTTGCGGTATGCTTATCGGCAAGGGCGTCCCTGCTGACGAGGCCACAAAGCAGGTCGGCATGGTCGTAGAGGGACTCAACGCCCTGCCCGCCGCGCTTGCGCTCTCGCGGAAATACGGCGTGGAAATGCCTATTATTGAGACAGTGGATGCCGTGGTTTCAGGGCGCGTGGGCGTTTCGGATGCCATTCGCACGCTGATGTCCCGCGATCTCAAATCCGAGCTGAGCGGCGCCTGCTTTGACAACCGCTACGACTGAGAAAGGAAAAACCATGAAGCTTTTATTTAAACAGCGCTTTTTCTCGTGGTTTGACAGCTACGATATCTTCGACGAGGCGGGCAACACGCTCTACACCGTAAAAGGCGAGCTGGCGTGGGGGCATCTGCTTCGCATTTACGATGCCCACGGCAATGAGGTCGGGTACATACAGGAAAAGGTCTTCACCTGGCTGCCCAAGTTTGAGATGTACCTCGGTGATCGCTATGTCGGAAGCATCAACAAGGAGTTCACCTTCTTCCGTCCCAAATTCAATCTGGATTACCAGGGCTGGCAGATCGAGGGGGACTGGTTTGAGTGGGAATACACCATCGAGGATTCCCGCGGACAAGCGGTCGCCTCGGTATCCAAGGAGGTCTGGAACTGGACGGACACCTACGTCATCGACGTCTA
>JAGAUC010000067.1 GCA_017621015.1 Clostridia bacterium
GTGGACGAGTATCAGGACACCAACTACGCGCAGTTTGTGCTGACCTCACTTCTTGCGGGCGAGCACCGGAATCTTATGGTGGTAGGTGACGATGACCAGAGCATTTATAAGTTCCGCGGCGCTACCATTGAGAACATTCTGAATTTTGACAAGGTGTTTGGCGAGGCCAAGGTGATCAAGCTGGAGCAGAATTATCGCTCCACGGGCATCATTCTGGATGCCGCCAACGCGGTGATCGCCAACAACGTCGGCCGAAAGGGAAAGAGCCTTTGGACGGCGGCAGAGCGCGGCGAGCGCATTACCGTTAAAAAGCTGGACGATCAGAACGGCGAGTCGCGCTACGTTACCGATACCATCGCAAGGGCGGTGGCCTCGGGTAAGGCGGCCTTCCGTGATTTTGCCGTGCTTTACCGCAACAACGCGCAGTCGAGCGGTATCGAGCGCGCCTTTGCCAAGGGTGGCATTCCGTACCGTATGCTGGGCGGTCTGCGCTTCAATGACCGCAAGGAGATCCGCGACATTGTGGCGTATCTGCATCTGATTGCCAACAGAAATGACCGTGAGCGGCTTCTTCGCATCATCAACGTGCCGCGCCGCAAGATCGGCGAGGTCACGCTTTCGGCGGTGGACGCCATCTCGCGAGAGGAAAATCGGTCGCTTTTCTGGGTGATGGAGCACGCAGATCGGTACAAGGCGTTGGAAAAGAGCGCGGGTAAGCTTATGGAATTTGTTGCGCTTATAAACAATCTTGCTTCAATGGAAGGGACGGTTTCCCTGGAAGCGCTTGTCCGACAGACCATAGACAAAAGCGGATATCGGCAGATGCTGATCGAGCAGGGAGAGACCGAAAAGGAGCGCCTTGACAACCTTGAGGAATTTGTTTCGGGCGTGATCGAATACGAAGCCTCACTTCGGGACGAGCCCGATATGCAGCCGACGCTTGTAGGCTTCCTTGAGGAAAACGCACTGGTTGCCGACGTGGACAAATACGATGAAAAGGCCGACGCCGTAGTGATGATGACTATCCACAGCGCAAAGGGCCTGGAATTTCCCGTTGTATTCCTTGTAGGAATGGAGGACGGAATCTTTCCCGGCATGCAGTCGATCCTCGGCAGTGTGGCCGAGATCGAGGAGGAGCGCCGCCTGGCGTACGTGGCCATTACCCGTGCTAAGCGAGAGCTTTTCGTAACGCACGCGCAGAGTCGCCTTTTGTACGGAAAAACGCAATACAATCCTCCCTCGCGCTTTCTTGATGAGATCCCGAAGGAGCTTTTGAACGAGGAAATGCCGCGCCGCCGTGCCTTTGCCACGGCAAACGAGGATTTCCCCGACACCTACCAAAGTGCGCCGCGCTTTGAGCGTGTGACTATCGGTCAGCCGCTTCGCAAGGGCGGTGCTGGTGAGACCTTCTCGGCCGGGGATCGCGTGCACCATATGACCTTTGGTGACGGCGAGGTGCTTTCGGTCAAGTCGATGGGAGCGGACACCTTGTATGAGATCGTTTTCGATACGGTTGGCACCAAGAAGCTGATGGCATCTTTTGCCAAACTGAAAAGAATATAAAAAGAAAAAAGAAGGTGCTTCAAGCATGATTTTCCATGCTTGAAGCACCATTGCTTTGTATTTCTCAAGAACCGATATCGTTGAGTCTTGAAAAAAGTTGAGATTCGAGGATGCGTGCCGCGATGTCTGCCATAACTGTAACGTCGGTCTTAAAGCCGTCCTTGTACCAGTCCAGCATCAAAAGCAGAAGGCCGCCCATGGTAAACTTGAAGATCTGCGATCTTGCCCAACTGCTTTCGTTGGGTAAAAATTTGGAAACGATCAGATATTCATTGATGGGAAAGCCGAGTGAGACCTCCAAGATCTTGGGAAGGAGATTGCTTTTATTGAGAGCATCCAAAAACCGCTTTTGCGAAAGCCAGAACGAGAAAAAGTATTGCATCTCCTCGCGGAGCGTGCGCTTTTTTTGGCTTCCCTCAGGCGTAAAGCCACTATAGGTCAGATAGGTGTGCTCGATGAGTGCGTGCAGGGCACCGTCCTTGCTGTCAAAATATCGGTAAAAGGCCTTGCGCGGCATACCGAATCTTTCGCAAAGCTCGGTGATGCGAATGTCATCGTAATGTTTCTCTTCCATCAGCGACAGGAGACAGGTTTCGATCTCGCGCTGGCGCTTGGTCGATTGCTCGGTTTTGCAAAGCTTGTACATAAAATTCCTCCGGGTTTTCGCGCCTGAAGTCTGTTCTTTATGTATTATAGCAAAGATATGTTAAACAAGTCAATCTTTTTTTCTGTTTTTTATCACGGTTTACATAATTTTGGCTCGTTTTTGTGCAAAAACAACAAAACTTTTGTCGATAATTCGTTCTTCGGTGTCTCAGAAATGCATTTTTGGGACTTTTAAATCCTGCGTAGATTTATTATAATCTATATAGTAGAAACCCAAATTATTTTTTTGGAGGATTTTATGGCAAAACAAAAGAAGGCCGTTGCGCTTGACGCGAACGGCAAACGCAAGTTTGGCATTCGCGATAGCGTTGCCTATGCAGCCGGCGACCTTGGCTGTAACATGAGCTTTGCGCTCAAGGGTACCATGGCACTCTTCTGGACGCAGGTCATGGGTATGAGCGCGTGGTATTCGCTCCTTCTCGTGATCGTTCAGTTCTGGGATGCGATCAACGACCCGCTGATCGGCTCGATGATCGATGCTGACAAGCACAAGTACAAGAGAAACAAGTTCCTTCAGTACATTTTCATAGGCTCGATCGGTCTGATCGTGGGCGGAGCCTGCTGCTTCCTTCCGTTCCCCGGCGCACCCACATGGGCAAAGTTCATCATCTTCATTGCCGGCTATGTGGTATGGGATGCCTTCTACACCATTGCCAACGTGCCTTACGGCTCGTTGCTTTCGCTCATTTCCAATGAGCCGGCCGACCGCGCATCGCTTTCGGCTTGGCGTTCCATCGGATCCATGATCGGTAACATGCTTCCCATGGTCATCCTTCCGTTCCTTATTTATAACGAGGACAAGTCGCTCAACGGTAACATGGTGTTCATCGCCGCCCTGGTCATGGGTGTGCTTGGCTTCATCTGTTTCCAGTTTATGATCAAAAACACCGAGATCCGTGTGGACACCGAGATCCGCGTCAACGAGGATGCTCCCAAGTTCAACGTGTTCAAGGCACTTGGAAACTTTGTAAAGAACCGTCCCGCTGTCGGCGCAACGCTTGCGGCTATGGGTATGTTCATCGGTATGCAGGGCGCGGCTACCGCAGTTTCCGTAACTTTCCAGATCTACTTCAAGAATACCGATATTTCGGGTATCGTTCAGCTGTTCTCGATGATCCCGATCCTTGTGTTCACGCCTCTGGCGCGTAAGATGGTTACCAAGTACGGTAAGAAGGAGCTCTCCATCGTCGGCTCGATCTGCTCGATCATCGGCGCTCTGGGTCTCTTCATTATCACGCCCAATAACATTGGTCTTGACCTTCTTCTTTATATCCTTTGCCAGCTCGTTTACAGCCTTGGCCTTGGTATCTACTCCACGGTTTCCTGGGCTATGATGGGTGATGCCATCGACTACAACGAGTGGAAGACCGGTAACCGCGAGGAGGGTGTTGTATATTCGCTTCACTCCTTCTTCCGTAAGCTCGCACAGGGAATCGGTCCGGCTGTTGCTCTTATCATCATGCAGGGCATGGGTTACGTCAACAATGCGATCGACCCCGAGACCGGTGCGGCGTTTATCGACGTTACGCTTCTTTCCTGGGACTTCGCTATTGAGCTTCGTACGCTGGTAGCCATCCTGTTCCTGGCTTCGGCGCTTATGCAGTTTATCGGTCTCGGTCTGGTTTACAACCTTGACAAGAAGACCCTCGCTAAGATGAACGAGGAGCTTGAGGCTCGCAGAGCCCCCGTTGCTGAATAAAATCTATCTTAAAAGTTAAGATCGGGCTGTTTTGTATAAGACAGCCCGATTTTAGAGAAAACATACGAAATGTTCACATCCCATTCAAAACCTTTCGATACAATGGGCGTGGTGCTTTATATCTTTTATATATTAGGAGAATTTAAATGAGAAACATCTTGAATTGGAACGAAAATTGGCTGTTTGCTAAGGATACGGCGGATGTAAGCGTTCGCGAGGGCATTACGGTCACACTTCCGCACACCTGGAATGCCGAGGACGGCTACGACGGCGGTAACGATTACTTCCGCGGCTCCTGCCAGTATGTAAAGACGCTGAAAAAGGCAGACCTGCCCGAGGCGGATCTGTACTATCTGGAGATCCGCGGCGCCAATTCGTCGGCTGACGTGTACGTGGGCGGCGAAAAGCTGGCACACCACGACGGCGGTTACTCCACCTGGCGTGTCAACCTCACCGACAAGCTCGCGGACGAGACCGAGATCGCGATCGTTGTGGACAATGCTCCCTCCGACAGCGTGTATCCGCAGATGGCGGACTTTACCTTCTACGGCGGTCTCTACCGTGATGTAAATCTTATTTGTGTAAACAAGGCGCATTTTGATCTGGACTACTACGGCGGTACGGGCGTGGTCATCACCCCTGCCGTTGAGGGCGCGAATGCCAAGGTTACGGTGGACGCGTATACCACCGAGCTCTCGGAGGGTCAGAAGCTGGTTTATACCATCTATGACAAGGAGGAGAACGAGCTTCAGAAGATCGAGACCACCGAAAAGCAGGTCGTGTTTGAGATCGAGAACGTTCACCTTTGGAACGGCCGTAAGGATCCTTACCTCTACTGCTGTGAGGTGGAGATCGTAGAGGGCGACGAGGTCCTTGACAACGTTTGCCACCGCTTTGGTTGCCGCACCTTTAAGATCGACCCCGATAACGGCTTTATCCTCAACGGTGAGGAATATCCGCTTCGCGGTGTTTCGCGCCATCAGGACAGATGGGGCTTCGGTAACGCGCTTCTTCCTGAGCATCACGCCGAGGATATTGACCTCATTATGGAGGTCGGTGCCACCACCATTCGTCTGGCACACTATCAGCACGACCAGTATTTCTACGATCTGTGTGACGAAAAGGGTCTTGTGATCTGGGCCGAGATCCCCTATATCTCCAAGCATATGCCGAACGGTCGCGAGAACACCATTTCGCAGATGAAGGAGCTGATCACCCAGAACTATAACCACGCCTCCATCTTTGTTTGGGGTCTTTCCAACGAGATCGGTATCGGCGGCGCGGACGAGGATCTTCTTGAGAATCACCGCATTCTGAATGACCTGGTTCATCAGATGGATAAAACGCGTCTCACCACCATTGCGGCGGTTTCGATGTGTAAGATGGATGACCCGTATCTTCAGATCCCCGACGTGGTCTCCTATAACCATTACTTCGGCTGGTACGGCGGCGACACGAGCATGAACGGCCCGTGGTTTGATAAGTTCCACGAAATGCACCCCACCATCCCGATCGGTATTTCCGAGTACGGCTGTGAGGCACTGAATTGGCATACCTCGAATCCCAAGCAGGGTGACTACACCGAGGAATATCAGGCTTATTACCATGAGGAGCTGATCAAGCAGCTCTTCAGCCGTAAGTATATCTGGGCAACTCACGTTTGGAATATGTTCGACTTTGGCGCGGATGCACGTGCCGAGGGCGGTGAAAAC
>JAGAUC010000068.1 GCA_017621015.1 Clostridia bacterium
AGGGTGTAGCCAAGGTCAGCCTTCTCGTTGAGCTTGGTAGCGATCATGTTGGTGAAGCCGTAATAGGTTCCCGTCTCACTACCCGTTTCGATTACGTGAATGGTCTTGCCGCCGCAGCTTGCAAAAGCAAGGAGCGCGCTTGCGATCATGAGGACCGCAAGAATAAGCGATACTGTCTTTTTCATAATAACCTCCAAAACAATTTTTCAAAAAAGATTTGAACCATTATATCATATATTTTCAAAAAATGCAAGGCTTTTCCCAAAAAAATTCATGTATACAATGTATACATTCAAAAAAAGAGGACTTTTTGAATAAAAAAGTCCCCCTTAATTCAAAAACGCCTTACGCGGCCGGGTCAATGCGGTAGTCGTCGGGGTCCTGGCTGTACTCGTATGAGCATTCCTTCCCCATCAGCTCCTCGTAGAAGGCCTCAAAATAGCGGTAGCCGAACACGCGAAGGCTGGGCGAATCGAAATGATTGCTTCCTTGGCTTCGCTCAATATTGGTAAGCCCCTCCTGCGAAGCAACGCCGTAGTTGGGATAATAGCCCTCCTCCTCGATCGCCGCCAGCGCCGAGTTGACAAGATCCACCTGATAGTCCTCCCACGCGCCAAGCTCCCCCGTGATGATCACCAGCTTGTTTTTATCAAGACCCAGATCCTCGATCATCGGGTCGATGACCTCCTTAAAGTGCTTGGCGTAGGTTGTGCTGTTGCGGTTAGTCTCGCCCTGATGCCAGAGGATGGCACAAATGTTGCTGGTCTTTTGCGCCGCCTTTGCCCGCTCGATGGCCGTAGCATACAGCCCGTCCTCGCCCGTGTAGCTCTTTTTCCAGCGCGAAACGCCCGAGCCGCCGACCGCCGCGGGGATCAGCCCCAGCTCGCAGTCAAAGGTCTCCACAAACGCCTTGGCGAAGGAGGCGGCCAGACCGATCCCGGCGTACGCGGAGTCGTAGTGAATGGGCTCTTGCATGCTCACCCACTCCTCGCCGCGCTGCATAAAGATGCGGTCGTCGGAGATGGGCTCGACATATCCCGCCAAGCCGCGACCCGACATATTGGACTGTCCAAGAAGCAGTACCGATTGCATTCCCTCAAAGGTGCCGGCGTCGGGCGCCTTGACCTCGGGCTCGGGTTCTGTAGTCTCAAGCTCTGTAGTCTCGGGCGCTGTAGTCTCGGGCTCTGTGGTTTCAGGAACCGTAACCTCCGGCACGGTTTCCTCTGGCGTGGTTGCCTCAGGTGTCGCCACCTCGGGCTCGGTCATCTCGGGATCGGTGACGTCGGGGATCGCTCCACAGCCCACAAGCTGTGCGCCAAGCAGGACCAAACAAAGGAAAGCAATCAAAAATCTACGCATACAGTCTCCTTATTTATCGAGAAATTCCCGGATATACCGGATCTGCGCCTCAACCGACGCGCGGCCCGTGCCGCCCTCGGAGATGCGCTTTTCCACACAGGTCTCAAGGCTTATGCTCTCGTAAAGATCGGAATCAAAGAGATCGGAATGCTTTTTATATTCCTCAAGCGAAAGCTCGTCAAGCACCGTCTTTTTCTCAATGCAAAGTGCCACAAGCTGCCCCACCGTCTTGTAGGCCGAGCGGAAGGGCATTCCCTTCTTTACCAAGTAATCCGCAAGGTCGGTGGCGTTGATAAAGCCGCCCTGCGCCGCACGGTACATATTGTCCGCATTGACACGCATCGTAGCGATCATGGGCGCAAAGACCGACAGACACTTCTGCAGCGTTACGATGCTGTCAAACACCGCCTCCTTGTCCTCCTGCATATCCTTGTTATAGGCCAGCGGAAGTCCCTTTAAGGTGGTGAGAAGCGCCATCAGGTTGCCGTAAACGCGACCGGTCTTGCCACGCACAAGCTCGGCCATATCGGAGTTCTTTTTCTGCGGCATGATGCTTGAGCCGGTGGTGTACGCGTCACTCAGCTCCACAAACTTGAACTCCCACGAGGACCAAAGGATGATCTCCTCGGAGAAGCGCGACAGGTGCATCATGGTGATGGCGTACGCGCTCATCAGCTCCAGGCAAAAATCACGGTCGGAAACGCCGTCAAGGCTGTTGAGCGTAATACCGTCAAAGCCAAGCGCCTTTGCCACCATACGGCGGTCGGTATCGTAGGTCGTGCCCGCGAGAGCGCAAGAGCCGAGCGGCGAAAAATTCATGCGGCGCACCGCATCCTCAAGCCGTCCGATGTCGCGCGAAAGCATCATCGCGTACGCCATCAGGTGGTGTCCGAAGGTGATGGGCTGGGCGCGCTGAAGGTGTGTGTATCCCGGCATGATCACCGATTTGTTCTCCTCTGCCTTGTCCGTGATGGCCGCCAGAAGCTCGCGGAGAAGCTCGATAATATTCGCAGTCTGCTCACGCAGATACAGGCGGATGTCGAGTGCCACCTGGTCGTTGCGGCTGCGCGCCGTGTGCAGGCGCTTGCCCGCGTCACCAATGCGCTTTGTCAGCTCGGCCTCCACAAACATGTGGATGTCCTCACAGTCCATATCGATGGCAAGCGCTCCGCTCTCAAGGTCGGCAAGGATGCCCTCCAGACCCGCAAGGATCTCGTTCACGTCCTCGGGAGAAATGATGCCGCGTGCCCCCAGCATGGTGGCGTGCGCCATCGAGCCGCGAATGTCCTCGCGGTACATCTTGCAGTCAAACGAAATGGAAGAGTTGAAGTCGTCGGCCTCCTTGTCCAGCGCGCCCGCAAATCTTCCTGCCCACATTTTTTCCATATTCCTATTCCTTTCTCCGCGGCAGGAAAGCATCCGCCGCGTCAAATGTGTATTTCTGAAATCCGTATTTATTAGTATACCATATTTTCCCGCCGCCGTCAATCGACAAATTGAAGTTTGTCGGGGAGGAACGTACGGGGGAACTTTTGAGAAAGTTCCCCCACGCCCCCTCAAAACTTTTTGGGGAAAAGGAACTAT